>NZ_JBTNDR010000011.1:0-107222 GCF_054510895.1 Arthrobacter sp. HLT1-20
GAAGGGCTCCCCTGGCCTCCCACCCAAAAACAACGCAGGCGGGGCAGCGGTTGGGCTCCCCCCATCCCCCGCGTCGTCGTTGTTTGCAGACGTCCAACTAGTAGATGGCGAAATTCTGCACTCCCATGGCCAGTCCGGCGTACGAGCCCCCGCTGTACTTGGCGTATCCAAACCCAAAGTCCGTGAACTTGGGGTTCAGCATATTTGCGTTGTGCCCGGGGGAATTGACCCACCAGTCGAACATAGTTTTTGCGCTGGTGTTCAGGGCCACGTTCTCCCCGGCACCAGTCCACCCGGCCGGGTAGTTCGTGTAAAAATTCCAGCTGTGCCAGGTCCCATTCCAGCTTGATGACGCAAAGTCGAGGCGTAGATGATCAGCCCATTTCTGCGACCAGGTGGCCACACCGGGGTTCCACTTCAGTGGCTTGAGGTTGTTCTTGACGCGGTAGTCGTTGACCAACTTGAACGACTCGGCCACAAACGGATCGCTCAGCGAGGGAACCCCCGGCGGCGGCGCAGTTACCAACGCACTGGCCGCGCTCGTCCTGATTGCCGTGGCGTAGCCGGCCAGGGAACCCGTCACCGCCACTGTCATCGCCTTGCCGGTATCAGCCTGCGACAGCAGAAAACTTGCGCCGGTGGCTCCCGGAATCGGTGTCCCTGATCGCAGCCATTGATACGTCAATGCCGCCCCCGGCGTCCATATCCCCGGCGACACGGTCAGCGTTGAGCCGACAGAGGCGGCCCCGGAAATTCCCGGCAACGGCGCAAGCAAAACTCCGGCAACAACCACGGCACTGGCCGGGCTCGATCTGGATTCCGTGGAGTAGCCGGCAAGGGATCCTGTGACCGTCACGGTCATGACCTTGCCCAGATCAGCCGGCCCCAGCATCAGACTAGAACCGGTCGCCCCGGGAATCGCCACGCCTGAACGCAACCACTGGTACTTCAGTGCCGTCCCGGCAGTCCATGTCCCAGACAAGGCGGCAAGCGTTGAACCCACAACTGCGGCCCCGGACACCGTAGGTACCGGTGCAAGTAAAACACCGGCGACAACCACTCCCGCACTAGTCATGGATACCGTTGTAAAGCCAGCCTTGGCGCCAGTGACCCTCACAGAAATGGATTTGTTCAAATCATCCGGCCCCAAAAGCAAGGACGACGCCGTCGCACCGGGTATGGCCGTGCCCGAACGCAACCACTGATAGTTCAAAACTGTGAGCGTAGTCCACGCCCCCGGCGAGGCGAACAACTTTGAACCCACCGCTCCTGTGCCTGAAACAGTAGGCACGGGCGCCGCCAACACACCAGCCACTACAGCAGCAGTAGCCTTGCTGATTCTCGGCACCGTGGAATAGCTCGGGTGGGTCCCTGTCACGGTCACTGACATTGCCTTACCCAGATACGCCGGACCCACCATCAGTGACGGCCCCGTGGCACCGGGAATGGCCACACCCTGCAAGAGCCACTGATATTTCAGCACCGTCCCGGCGGTCCAGGTTCCAGCATTGGCAGCCAGGCTGGAACCTACAACGGCAGCACCGGACACCTGAGGAGTCGGCGCAAGCGGCACACCGGCTGCCATAGACGGCGCACTTCCCAACAGCCCGAATATCAATGCGATCAGGACAGGCAGGACAAATAATCTCTTCGGCATCAGCACACGCATGCAGTTTCCCCTTGGGCTAAATATGGTTCCTTACACCCTAGCCGCCTACAATGCTTTCCTGTCGACAAAGTCCACTGTCTTTCTGGGCAGCAGCCAACAGCCCGGGGATCGGACCAACCAAGGTTCACCGCCGCTGCCTAGGGTATTTGCCGCCTCGCAGGCAACAGAACGGAGCACCGTCATGGGCCGTCACCGGCAATCCGCCCGGAGTAGTGTTCTACCATGAGCAATTACGCTGTGTTCCTGCGCGGGATCAATGTTGGCGGCATCAACGTCAAGATGGCTGATCTGCGCACGGCACTGGCCACTCTTCCCGTGGCCAGGGTGAAAACCCTGCTGGCCTCGGGCAATGTTGTCTGTTCCACGGACATGGCGGCGGCGGAGCTGAAATCTAGCGTCGAAAAGCTCCTGCGCGACTCCTTTGGCTACCATGCGTGGGTGGTGGTTCTGACGCAGGAGCAGGTCCAGGAGATCGTTGACGTCTGCCCCTACCCGGCCGACGACACCACCCAGCACAGCTATGTGACGCTCTCCAGCGACCCGGCCGTGCTGGACGAGCTCGCCGCCCACGGCAGCGAGCTTCCCGACGTCGAACTGGCTAGGCTAAGCCCGGAGGCCCTGGCGTGGCTGGCCGAATCCGGCAGCACCCTGGCCAGCCCCTTCAGCAAGCTGACAGCCAAGCCCCGCTATAAAAGTACGACGACGACCCGCAACTTGCGCACGCTGCTCAAGTGCCGCGACGCAATGGTTTAGACGCGGTGGTTTAGTCGCGATGCTTTAGCGGGCGTCGGCGAGGGCCTGGCGGAACGCCCGGCTGCGCGCAATCTCCGCCTCGGTGGGTTCCTCCACCAGGGTGCTGGAAACTCCGGCGACACTTTCACGCAGGCGCCGCCGGGCCAGCGCCGCACGCCCCCTGCCCCCGGCCAGGGCCAGGAATTTGCTGGTGACGGCAAGGAAGATGCCCAGCACAACGCCTGTCACCACCATCAGGGTGGGCAGGGGCCAGCCCTCAACCGTGGGGGTTTCCGGCACGGCCAGCTGGAAGTAGCCCAGCGCGGCCAGCGCACCCAGCCACAGCAGACCACCCACCGCCACCAACAGGGCCAGCCACTGGATCACGGAAAATACCGGCCACCACCAGGCCCTGGTGTTGGCCAACAAATCGGTGCCGGCCACGGACTGGTCCAGAGCGTCGGGCAGGCCGTCACGGTTGCTGCGCGCAGCGGCGCGAATGGACGCCCGCCACGGTCCCGGGGCGCCTGCGCTGGCGGCATCGCCGAAGTCGCGTACGGAGGAATCGATCCGGGCCAGCTCCGCGGCACCTGCCGGCGGCAGGGACGTCCTGTTCAGCTCGGGGGCGTCATCACGGCGCAGGCTCATGCGGCGCAGCGGATCCCGGCGGAAGCGGGTCAGCCAGCGCGTCACGGGCCACCCAGTCCGTTTGCTCGCCTCCAGCCGGTACGAGGCTTGGACGGCGTTGGCGATGCTTTCCACGTGCACGGCCTGGGCCAGGCCGGCAGCCAGCTGCCTGCGGTCCGTCTGGTGCACCCCTGCCGCATCACCGTCACCAACTGACTGGGCCAGCTGTTCTGCCGCCACCGCAACATCCGCGGCCAGCCGGGCCCCTTGCGCCACCTTGGCCTGCACCACGGCTGCAATGCGTTGGCGCAGCTCGGGCACCCCGGCCGCTGTCAGTGCGGACACAGCCAGCACCTGCACGCTGCCTAAACCGTCTTGGGCCAAGATGGTGGCGAGTGATTCCAATACAGGTTTGACCTCATGAGGGGCCAACTTGTCCACCTGGTTCAACACCACAAGCGTCACGGCCGCATGGGCTGAAAAGGGCTTGATGAATTCGTTGTGGATGGCGGCGTCGGCGTACTTCTGCGGATCCACCACCCACACCAAAACGTCCACCTGCCCGGCCAGCCGCTGCACGATCTCGCGGTTGCGCAACTGGACCGAATCGAAATCCGGCAGATCCAGCAGCACCAGCCCGGCGTCGTCCATCCAGGACGGCACGGGTGCGCCTTCACGGCGCTCGGAGACCTCCAGCCAGTCCAGCAGGGGTGCACTGCCCGCCACGCCCCACACCATGGCCAGCGGCTCGCTGGTGGTGGGCCGGCGGACGGCCACGCGGGCGGCATCCGTGCCCGCCACAGCGTTGAACAGCGAGGATTTTCCGCTGCCGGTGGCACCAAAGAATCCCACCACAGTGTGGTCAGCGCTCAGGGACCGGCGCGAGCTTGCCCGCTCCAACACAGCAAAGACCTGCTCAAGCGCCGCATCGTCCACCCGGCCCTCGCCCAACTCCCGGGCCTCGTTGAGCGCCTCTAGCTGACGGGCCAGCGTGGATTCCGCCTTGGCCTGGCGATGCCGGCTCATGCGCTCTCCCCCGTCCCGCCCAGAACAACCAAGTCCGCCACCAACGCCTTCAGACGCCCCACCTGCGGATCCGCGGCACCCTGCACAGGTCTCAGCCGGTCCAGGAATCGCTCCTGCTGGCGCTCCAGGAGGCTTGCGCAGCGGACGTCCAGGGAGCGCCTGGCTTCCTTGGCCAGGCGCCGCACGGCATCCTCGCCGAAGATGGCTTCCAGGACCTTTTGACCAACGACGGCGGTGCCGCCCGCGATGCCCACCTCGGCTCCCGTGAGTCCCCCTGTGAATGAAAAGACAACCACCATCAAGGCCACACCCAATCCGTTGACACCAAAGGACAGCCATCTTGCCTGTGAGCGCTTTGCCGCGCCCTCGGCCCTGATCAAGGCAAGGACCTCGCCCTGCCAGGCCCGGATTTCACCGGCCACTTCCGCCGGGAAGTCAGCGCTGAGAGCTGACAGATCATCCTGGCCCAGCAGCTGCCGGCCGGCCGGATCGGCACGCCACCGCTGGTCCGCGTCCTCGGCGGCGCGGGCGGCCTGGTCCACAATGACTGCCTGCAGGCCGGTTTCAATGGCCGCTTCCACCTTGACTGCGGGCGGCGGCTGGCCCTTGAAGAAGGCTCCGATCCTGTCCCGCATCCGTCCAATGCCCGTCTCCAGGGCCCTGAAGAAGTCACCCGTGCCCACAAAGTCTTGCCATCTGGCCAGTACCTCGCCGCGCAGCAGGGTCCCGTCGCTGGTGGCCTTGCTGATGTGTTCGGCGGCATCGCTGAAGGCCGCCCGAACGTCCTGGGCAAGCTGCCGGCTGGCCGCCTGTTGATCCATGACGGCTCCGGACAGAATTTCCAGCCGCCCGGAGAGTGAGCGGACAGTCCCGTTGAGGGTCCTGCGAACAATGTCGGCACGGCTGGCCGAATCCGCGCTGATGGCGGCCAGCCAGCTGCCGATGGGGGCAACGGCCGCCGGCGGCAGCATACCCAGCTCATCCAGCGCCAGTTCCGGAACCACAAAGAGCTGAGCACCGGCGAGTCCCTCACGCAGCAGCATCGCGTGCAGGTCGGCGGCAACCTCCTGCTCGGCACCGGCCGGCACGCGGTCCAAAATGATGGCGACGGTGATGTCCCGGGAGGCTGCGTCCAGTAGGAGCTTCCACGGCACGGCGTCCGCGTACCTGTTGGCCGTGGTGACAAAGAGCCATAGGTCCGCCGCAGCCAGCAACTGCCCGGCCAACTGCCTGTTGTCATCCGAGACGGAGTCCACATCCGGGGCATCCAGCAAGGCAATCCCCGGCGGCACCGCCGGATCGGCCACCAGCACCAGGGATGTCATGGCGGAGGCATCGGGGGCCACCCCTGCCCGTGATGCGGGAGTGTTGGCCTTGATGCGTTCCCCATGCACCCTGTGGAGGGTGGGCAGCACGCGTGCGGAGTCGAACCAGGCGCCGTCCTGCGGGTTGTGGAGCAGGATGGGCTGGCGCGTGGTGGGCCTGATGGCCCCGGACCGTGTCACGGGATGGCCCACCAGGGCGTTGACAAGGGTTGACTTCCCCGCCCCCGTGGAGCCGCCCACCACGGCCAGCAACGGTGCGTCCAAGCTTTTCCACCGCGGCAGAATGTAATCATCGAGCTGTCCCAACGCCGCTGCGGCAGTTGCCCGGGCGTCCTGCACCCCAGGCAACTCAAGCGGGAGCTCCAGCCCGGCAAGTTCAGCCCGCACATTTTCCAGGAGCATGATTGCGGCAGTTTGCGCGCGGGCGGCTGCGCTGCCATCCTCTGGCGGATGGGACCGTGGCGGCGTTGCATCGGTGGGCTTCACAGCTTCATCATGCCAGCACAATGCTCAATAGATTCCCAGGTTGCGGCTCCCAACTTCCCGCCAGCACCCAACTGTGGCGCAGTTGTTGCTAGAAATGGGGGTGTTTACAGCAACAAGTGCGTCACAGTTGGGGGTGTTAAAGCAAAAAGGCCGGGAAACTTTTCAGCTTCCCGGCCTTGCTTGTGACCCCAGCGGGATTCGAACCCGCGTTACCGCCGTGAGAGGGCAGCGTACTAGGCCGCTATACGATGGGGCCCTAATACATTCAATTTCTTGCGATTGAACTTCAAGAATATTACCTGAACTTCGCTCAACATGCCAATTGAAAGGCAGCTTGTAAAAGCGCTGGGATACCAGGACTCGAACCTAGAATGTCGGTACCAGAAACCGATGTGTTGCCAATTACACCATATCCCAATGGCTACACGATTCACCGTGAAATCCGCGGGTTTCCCCGGTCTTTCAGCGGCTCTCGCGCCGGGATAAAACTATACCCGAGAGTTTGCCGAACACCAAAACGAGAATGCTGTTTTCGGCTGAGTCGTGCGTCACAGCCAAGCGGAGGGTGCCTGGATCCCCACCATTGCGGCCATTTCGGTGAGGTTTCCAATGCCCACAACCCGTGCCGCAGCCTGGGCATCGTGGCCGGCCACACTGGGTGCCGCCTTGCCTTCCCGGTTCAGCCACACCCCATGCAGCCCCGCCCGCACCGAGCCAACGCCGTCGATCATGTAGTTATCCCCCACGTACAGAGTCTCCGCCGGTGCAGTGCCCAGCTGACGGCAGCCTTCAAGGAAGATCTCCGGCTCAGGCTTGGCCACATTGACGGTGTCGATGCCCACTAGGACCTGGATGCGCGCCAGGCCGGCGGTATCCAGCTTGGCCCGTTGGTAGGCGTAGACATTGTTACTCACGGCGCCATAGGGGATGCCCGCTGCGTCGAGGGCGTCAAGGAGCGGTACGACGTCGGCGAAGGCCCGGATGGAGCGTGGCTGGGCCTCTTCAAAGTCGGCGATCCACTGCTGCTCGGTGGCATGGTCAAAGCCGGTGAATCCCAAGTGGTCAAAGACCACCCGGGCACGCAGGCCCCGCTGCTGCGCAAAGCTGAATTCACCCTGCACGTAGCGGTCGTAATAGTTGTGCGGATCCGCCATGTACAGGGCCGCAAAACTGTCCCAGTCCGCCGCCGTGGCGTTGGGCAGCAGCCGCTCCGAGGCAAACACCATGGCGTCGGCCATAGCGCGGTAGAGGTCAACGATGGTTTCATCAATATCAAACAAAACACCCTTGATCCGCCCTGCACAAGCGGCGGATTCAAGGGTGTTTTGTGAAGCGTTGAGCGTCAAGATTTTAGCCCTTGAATGCGCGTAGGCGGGTCAGTGAGGATTCCTTGCCCAGGATCACCATGGACTCAAAGAGCGGCGGGGAAATCTTGCGCCCGGACAGGGCCGTGCGGACGGGGCCAAAGGCCAGGCGCGGCTTGACGCCAAGACCTTCCACCAGGGCCGTCTTGAGGGCCGCCTGGATGGACTCGGCGCTCCAATCCTCCAACGGCTCCAGGGCTGCCAGCGCGGCGTCCAGGACCTCTGTGAGGTTCTCGGGCATACCCTTGAGTGCATCCTCGGCGACGTCGACGGCGTCGTCCTTCTTGAACAGGAACGCCAGCATCTCCGGAGCCTCGCCCAGCAAGGTGATGCGCTCCTGGACCAGAGGGGCGGCCTCGGTGAGGATCTCCTGCTCGCGGGCGCTCAGGGTCTCCCCCACCACGCCGTCGGCCTGCAGGTACGGGATCAGGCGGTTGCGGAAGTCGGTGGCCTCCAGCATGCGCACGTGGGTGCCGTTGATGGCCTCGGCCTTCTTGATGTCAAAACGTGCCGGGTTGCCCAGGACGTCGTGGATGTCAAAGTTCTCCACGAGCTGGGCCACGGTGAAGATGTCCTCGTCGGCGGAGAGCGACCAACCCAACAGGGAGAGGTAGTTCAGCAAACCTTCGGGAATGAAGCCGCGGTCCCGGTGCAGGAACAAGTTGGACTCGGGGTCACGCTTGGAGAGCTTCTTGTTGCCGGCGCCCATGACGTAGGGCATGTGGCCGAACAGCGGCAGGTATTCCGCCACGCCAACCTCATACAGTGCGTGGTACAGGGCAATCTGGCGGGGTGTGGAGGAGAGCAGGTCCTCGCCGCGCAGCACGTGGGTGACACCCATCAGGGCATCATCCACCGGGTTCACCAGGGTGTACAACGGCGCGCCATTGGGGCGGACAATTGCGTAGTCCGGGACTGATCCTGCCTTGAAGGTGATCTCGCCCCGGACCAAATCTGTAAACGTGATGTCGGCGTCCGGCATGCGCAGGCGCAGAGCCGGCTGGCGTCCCTCCGCCTTGAAGGCGGCAATCTGCTCGGGCGTGAGGTCACGGTCAAAGTTGTCGTATCCAAGCTTAACGTCCCGGCCGGCCGCCTTGTGACGATCCTCCACCTCTTCGGGTGTGGAATAGGACTCATAGGCGTGTCCGCCGGCAACCAGCTTGGCAATGACATCCACGTAGATCTCGCCGCGCTGGGACTGGCGGTAGGGCTCATGCGGGCCGCCCACCTCAACACCCTCGTCCCAGGTGATGCCGAGCCACGTGAGGGCATCAAGGAGCTGGAGGTAGCTTTCCTCGCTGTCGCGCTTGGCGTCGGTGTCTTCGATGCGGAAAATCATCTTCCCGCCGGTGTGCCGGGCGTAGGCCCAGTTAAACAAGGCCGTGCGGATCAACCCGACGTGGGGTGTTCCGGTGGGCGAGGGGCAAAACCGTACCCGTACGGGAGTTTCGGCGGTGACAGTGGGGATCGGGGCAGCATTAGTCATGATGAGATCTAGTTTAGCCGCCTCGCACTCCCGCCCGACGAACCCGGCGCCGCTACGCCGCCGTCACCGGCCTGCGGATTCATCGTGGGAATGGTTGCGAAACCATTGACAGTTCGCACCACTACGGCGTAACGTACAACCAAATGGTTGTATATGAGCTGAGTGAAACCGACATTGACCGCCTCTTTCAGGCGTTCGCAGATGCCACCCGCCGTGACATTGTCCGCAGGGTCACCGTGGAGAGCTATTCGGTGTCGGGGCTGGCGGCCCTCTACGACATGAGTTTCGCGGCGGTCCAAAAACATGTGGCCGTGTTGGAACGAGCATCCCTTGTCAGCAAGGAAAAGCGCGGAAGGGAGCAACTGGTGCAAGGAAACCATGAGGGACTCCACAAGGCCCAGCGGCTGCTCGATGAATACGAGGCGATCTGGCACCAGCGTGCCGCACGGATCGCGGACATCTTGGCAGAAGAATAACGAAAGGCAAGGCCATGACTGTTATTAGTTCCATCAAGAATCCCGAAGCCCTGAGCTTCACCATCGTGACCGAGTTCAGTGCCGGCGTCGAACGGGTCTGGCAGATCTGGGCCGATCCGCGCCAGCTGGAGCGCTGGTGGGGTCCGCCCACCTGGCCGGCCACCTTTGAACACTTCGACTTCAAGCGCGGCGGCAGGGTGGCCTACTTCATGACCGGGCCCGACGGCGAGAAGGCCCGCGGCTGGTGGCACTTCACAGCCATCGCCGCCCCGCATCTGCTGGAGCTCGACGACGGTTTCGCCGACGAGGACGGACACCGTGTGGACTCCATGGGCACCACCCGCATCACCGTCACCCTCGAGGACTTTGGCAACACCACACGCATGAGCGTGTCGAGTCTCTTCCACGATGCCGCGCAGATGGAGCAGATGGTTGCCATGGGCATGGAGGAGGGCATGGGCCAGGCCATGGGCCAGATCGACGCCATCCTTGCCGAACAGTCTGTCAGTTAGGATCCGCTTGCAGAAAATGCCGCCGCTCCCGCATATTGCCACCTGTACAACGGCGGCAAGATGCGGGAGCGGCGGCATTTTTGAGCGATGTCAGCTAAACAGCTGACTCTTGGGCTCGTTGTTCTTCACGAACTGCCAACCGATCCACAGGACCACGGCAAAGAACGGGATGGTGCACAACGTCCACAGGCCCAAGAGGAAGACGCTGCCGTCCGGTGCTGTCATGGTGTCGAAGCCGATCAGCACGGTGATGATGAGCAAGGCAACCAAGCCAACCCAGCTGGTCCATGGCGAGCCGGGCATGGGCAGGGAGGAGACCTGACCCTTCTTCTTGCGCAGCATGATTTGGCTCGCGAAGATGGAGCCCCAGGTGAAGATCACACCGATCGAGGCCGTGTTCAGCGCCAGGTCGAAGGCGTGTGAGCCGCCGAGCCAAATGTTGGCGAGCACACCAACCACGTAGACGCCGGCAATGCTCAAGATGGCCGCGTACGGCACATGGCGTGAGGACATCTTGTTCAGCCAGTGCGGGGCGTGGCCATTGTTGGCCATGGTGCGGAAGATGCGGCCGATCGAGTACAGCCCGGAGTTGCAGGAGGAAAGGGCCGCGGTGATGACCACAAAGTTCATGACCGAGCCCACCCAGTCAAGCCCCATGGCCGAGAAGACAGTGACGAAGGGACTCTCGCCCGACTTGTACTGGTCCGAGGGCAGGATCATGGCCAGCAGCGTGACCGAGCCAACGTAGAACACCACAATGCGAACCACCACGGCGCGGATGGCCTTGGGCACTTCGCGTTCGGGATTCTTCATTTCCCCGGCGGTAATACCGACCAGTTCAATGGCGTTGTAGGCAAAGATCACTGCGTTCAACACCAGGATCATCACCAGCCCGCCCTTGGGGAACATGCCGCCTTGTTCGTGGAATAGGTTGCTAACACTGGCATGCCCGGCACCCACGGAGGCGTTGGTGATGACCATGAATGTGCCCACGGCGAGGAAGATCAAGATGGCGCCGACCTTCAGGCAGGAGGCCCAGAACTCAAACTCACCGAAGGCCTTCACGCTGAGCAGGTTCACCGCCACCAGCAGGATCAAGGCGCAGAAGGCGCTCACTTCAATGGGAACGCCTGGGAAGAAGTATTGGAAGTACAGGCCAATGGCGATCAGCTCAGCCACGCCCGTCATGGCCCAGTTGATGAAGTACATCCAGCCGGAAAGGAAGGCGCCCTTCTTGCCGAACAGTTCACCAGCGTAGGAAACAAAGGATCCCGAGGTCTGGCGGTACATGATGAGCTCGCCCAGTGCCCGCATGAGCAGGTAGGCGATGACGCCGGCAATGGCGTAGGAGAAGATCAGGGCCGGGCCGGTCGACGCGAGTCGGCCGCCAGCTCCCATGAACAAGCCCACACCAATAGCGCCACCCATCGCGATCATGGTGACCTGGCGACGGTTGAGGGTTTTTTGGTAACCCTCCGCTGTGATGTCGTCCGAGCCGGCCTGGGGTGTTGCTATGTCAGTTGCTTCGGTGCTCACGCAAGGTCCTTTTAGTCGAGTTTCGCCCCACGTGCAGAAGTCTAAAATTCGTGGTTTTGCCACAAACGTAGGCTCAAAGGGCTTCACAAGCGTACTACGGCGAAATAAGTGGGTGATGCCAATCACAGCCTGAGAGGGTCTCCGGATTGTCTGGGATCACAGAACTTAGGCGCAAAAGTGGCCAGTTTTCCGTTTATCTTGGGGCTGTGGTGACCAGTCACAAATTCGGCAAAAAAAATTTCAGGAAAGCGGGCTGCAGTGGCAGCTGCAGGAGGTTCAGGGCTGTGCGTCCCGGAACAGGAGCGCCGCCTGGACCCTATTGTCCAGTTCCAGCTTCGCCAGAATCCTCGAGACGTGCGACTTCACCGTGGCCTCACGCAGGAATAGATGCTGCCCAATCCCGTCATTGCTCAGCCCCTGCGCCATGGCATGGAGCACCTCCGCCTCACGGGCCGTCAAGCGTTCCAGCCGGGCCAGGGCCGTGTTGGCCTTCGTCGCCGCAGCACGCATGCGGGTCCGCTCGATCAACCGTTTCGTCACCGTCGGAGCCAGCATGCCCTCCCCCGCCGCCACCGTGCGAATGGCGTGAAAGAGCCTCTCCGGCTCGGTGTCCTTGAGCATGAAACCCGCAGCCCCTGCTTCCAAGGCGGCAAAAACGTGGTCGTCAAGGTCAAAGGTGGTGAGCACCAAAACCTGCGGCGCCCGTTCAAGCCCGCGCAGCTGCGCCGTTGCGGCAATGCCGTCGCCCCCGGGCATCCGCACGTGCATCAGGACGACGTCGGAGCGTTGCGTTTGCGCGCATCTCACCGCCTGCGGTCCGCTGGCTGCCTCTCCCACCACCGTCATGTCAGCACGGGAGTTCACCATCTTCACCAGGGCGGCGCGGACCAGTTGCTCGTCGTCGGCAATAATCACCCGGATTTTTTCCGTCACGGTGCAACCCCGCTGAATTCCTGCTCGCCCTGAGGCTTGAATGGGATGCGGGCTGTCAATTCAAAGCCGGCCCCTGTTGGGTGGTGGTCCAGGGTGCCACCCAGGAGTTGGACGCGTTCGGCAAGCCCTATCAGGCCCAGGCCAGCACCCAGAGCCGGTTCACCCGGTCCGCCTGGGCCGTTCATGACTGAGACGCACAAGACCAAGCCGCCGGATTCTGTGCTGCGCAGCTCAAGCGTCACCGCGGCGACTGCCTCGGAAGCATGCCGGGCAACGTTGGTGATCCCCTCCTGCACCACGCGATACGCCGCCCGGCTGAGAGCGTCCGGAATGCCGCTGCCCACGGCCGGGTCAGGGGTGTAGTCAACACTCAGGCCGGCCTGCCGCCATTCGTCCACCAAATCGGCGATCTGGCCGATACCCGACGGTGCCGTGCGGGACCTTGCAGCGTCCGGCTCCCCGGTGCTGTCCTCGTGCAAAACACCCAGCACCTCGCGCAGTTCGCCGAGGGCGGCGTGGGCGGTTTCGCGGATCACTGTGGCGGCCTCAGCCGTCGCCGCGTCGGGGGCAGCTACCTGCAGGGCCGCGGCCTGGACTGCCACCAGGGACATCCTGTGCGCCAAGGTGTCGTGCATTTCGCGGGCAATCCGTTGACGCTCTGCAAGCCTGCTCCGCTCAACTTCTCCAACGCGTTCCGTTTCAGCCCGTTCGGCGCGTTCCTTTAGCGTGGCAAGGCGTAATTCCCTGGACCGGGCCCGCTGGCCGCGGTAAGCTCCCCACCCGGCGATGCCCACCAAAAGGACCACCCCAACCAGGACAAGATCCCAGCCTAGGGGTTCGGTACCAAGAAGCGCCTCGGCCCCCATGGCGAGGGCAATAATGGCAGCAACCCACCAGTCCAACCGGCGTTTGGCCAGCAGGAACAGGGCTAGGAGGAAAGCGACTCCGCTGAAGGAGAGTGCGCCAAGGATGGCGGCCACCGCGGCCACTGTTTTGGGGAAGCTGTGCCGCCAGATGAGGGCAACGGCGCCCAGCGGAGCCAGCACGGGGGCAACTGCGAAACGGGCCCAGTCAAGGCCGGCGTTTTCCGGATCGGGAACAGCTCCGCTCTCCACGCCCAATCCGAGCGAGAGGAATGACATCAGGACATCAGAAACCGCCACAACGATCACGAGCAGCACCGTTCGCCACACGCTGGCACCAGAAGATTTTTTTATGTTCATGCTTTGAGCCTAAAAGTCCCGCCAGCACCGCCGCATCCAACTAAAGTTGTCACTTCCGCCAAACCCGCCCCGGAAACTGCCGTGCCGCCGTCGTACGTTCATTGAGTACGCACGACGACGGCATTTGCGAACGCCTGCTAGCGGCGGACCACGGGGTTGGAGAGGCGGCCGATGCCCTCAATTTCGACGTCGTAGCGGTCTCCGTCGTTGAGCAGGTCAACGCCGGCCGGGGTGCCCGTCATGATGACGTCGCCCGGGAGCAGGGTGAAGGCGTGCGAGACGATCGAGACGAGTTCGCGGACGCTGCGGACCATCTGGTTGCTGCTGCCGTCTTGGCGGAGTTCGCCGTTGAGCCAGCCCTTGATGGACACGTCGTCGGGGTCCAGCTCGGTTTCGATCCACGGGCCAAGGGGTGCTGCGGTGTCGAAGCCCTTGGCGCGGGCCCACTGGCCGTCACCGGCCTGGACGTCGCGGGCCGTCAAGTCATTGCCGCAGGTGTAGCCGAAGATGACCTCATCCACACGCGATTCCGGGACGTCCTTGCAGATGCGGCCAATGACAACGCACAGTTCGGCCTCGTAGGAGACCTCTTCGGAGAATTCAGGCAGCACGATCGGCTCGTTCGGGCCAATCACGCTGGTGTTCGGCTTGAGGAAAAGCAGCGGGTTCTCGGGAACCACGTTGCCCAGTTCGCGGGCGTGGTCGGCGAAGTTGCGGCCAACGCCGATGACCTTGCTGCGCGGGATGATCGGGGCCACCAGGCGCACATCGATCAACGGGTACTTGATGGAAGTTTTTTCTACGCCATTGAAGAAGGGATCGCCCTTGATGGCAGTGACAATCTCACTGCCGGTCTCCCCTTCCACAATGCCGTACATGGGGTCATTATCAACTACAAATCGGGCTATACGCATGTGTTTTAGTGTATCCGCAAAGCAAGCGCCCGTCGTCGGGCTTAACCCAAACTGACCCGCAGAAATCGCCGAAAATCGCGTCCAAAACGCGTTTTTTCGTCGATTTCTGCGGGTCAGTTGAGGAAGACTAGGCCAGGCGGGTCAGCCAGCCGTGCAGGTCCTCCACGGCGCCGGTCTGGATGCCCAGCAGCTGCTCGCGGATGGCGGCGGTGACTTCGCCGATGCCGTCGGCCGGTGAGGAGATGGTGCCCTCCGCCGTCTTCAGCTCGCCGATGGGGGTGATGACGGCGGCCGTGCCGCAGGCGAACACTTCGGTGATCTCACCGTTGGCAACGCCGTCGCGCCATTCATCGATGGTGATCTTGCGTTCTTCAACCTTCATGCCACGATCCGCCGCCAACTGCATGACGGAGGAGCGGGTGATGCCGTGCAGGATGTGGCCGTTGAGTGCAGGGGTGACCAGGCTGCCGTCCTTGAACACGAAGAAGATATTCATGCCGCCGAGCTCTTCAATAGCGTTGTCGTTGAACGGGTCAAGGAACAAGACCTGCTTGCAGCCTTGGGCCTCGGCTTCCATCTGCGCGGCCAGCGATGCCGCGTAGTTGCCGCCGCACTTGGCCTCGCCGGTACCGCCTTCGCCGGCGCGGGCGTAGGTGGTGGTGAGCCAGATGGAAACGGGCTTCAGCTCGCCGCCGAAGTAATTGCCGGCAGGGGATGCGATGACGCGGTAGGACACTTCGCGGGCGGGGCGGACACCCAGGAACGCCTCGGTGGCGATCATGAACGGGCGCAGGTACAACGCTTCGCCGTCGCCGGAGGGCACCCATTCCTGGTCCACGGCAACCAGCTGGCGCAGCGATTCGATGAACGTTGCCGGCGGCAGTTCCGGCAGGGCCAGACGACGCGCGGAGGTGTTCAGGCGGGCGGCGTTGGCCTCGGCCCGGAACGTCCACACGGAACCGTCGGCATGGCGGTAGGCCTTCATGCCCTCAAAAATTTCCTGGCCGTAGTGCAGCACAGCGGCGGCCGGATCCATCAGGATGGGTCCATAGGGCTCAACACGTGCGTTGAACCAGCCACCTTCACCGTTGGCATCAACCTTGAAGTCCACAACGGCCGTGTGATCCGTAAAGTAGTCGCCAAAGCCGGGGTTCGCCAAAATGGCCTCGCGCTCTGCGCCGCTCTTGGGGTTCTCATGGAGCTGCTGGGAAAAGGTCAGCTCGCTGGCGTTCTGGGTCATGCTTCCTCCACAGGGTTGTTCGCCCCGCGCTGAGACCAGCGTGGGGCGGAGTTCGGTGCCGGGAATTCATCAAGATTCTCGTGGTGGTGCGCCGCTCATTTGAGTTACGGTTCATTCACCTAATGGGTTAAGCCTACTCCTGCCCGCCGCGGTGCCGGGCCGGTCAGCCGCGACCGGCGTGCAGCGCCTACAGTGCCGCCGCGATGGCGTCGCCAATGGCTTGGGTGGAACGGGCCGCGGACGCGCTGCGTCCGGCGATATCGGCCGCCACGGCGGCCTCCACCTTGGCAGCAGCTGCGGGGTAGCCCACATGGTTCAGCAGCAGTGCCGCGGACAGGATCGCCGCCGTGGGGTCTGCTTTTTGCTGGCCCGCAATGTCCGGGGCTGAGCCGTGGACCGGCTCAAACATGGACGGTGCGCTCCTGTCCATGTTGATGTTCCCGGAGGCGGCCAGGCCGATGCCACCGGTGACGGCTGCGGCCAGGTCGGTGATGATGTCACCAAAGAGGTTGTCGGTGACAATGACATCAAAGCGCGCGGGATCGGTGACCAGGAAGATCATGGCGGCATCCACGTGCAGGTAGTCCACGCTGACGTCCGGAAACTCCACGGCAACAGCTTCCACTGTGCGCTTCCACAGGTGACCGGCGTAGACCAGCACATTGTGCTTGTGCACGTAAGTCAGCTTCTTGCGGGGGCGCTCGTTGGCGCGGCGGAAGCCGTCGCGGACCAGACGCTCCACACCGAAGGCCGTGTTGACGGAAACCTCTGTCGCCACCTCATGCGGTGTGCCCTTGCGCAGCACGCCGCCGTTGCCCACATAGGGGCCCTCCGTACCTTCGCGGACCACAACAAAGTCAATGGTGCCGGGGTTCGCCAGGGGCGAGGCCACGCCGTCGTACAAGAATGAGGGGCGCAGATTCACAAAGTGGTCCAGGCTGAAGCGCAGTTTGAGCAGCATCTCGCGCTCGATCAAGCCCGAGGGGATGCGGGTGTCGCCGGGGGCCGCACCCACAGCACCGAAGAGGATGGCGTCGTGGCCGCGCAGGGCGTCAATGGTTTCCTCGGGCAGGGTCTCACCCGTGGCGAGCCAGTGCTCGGCGCCCAGGGCGTAGTCGGTCAGCGTGAGTTCAACACCCTCGGAAGCTGTGACTTTCTTGAGGACCTTGACGGCCTCAGCCGTGACCTCGGGACCAATGCCGTCACCGGCAATTACTGCAATGTCAATCGATGCGCTCATGAATTTAGCCTAACGAAACCATCCACATGATGGTCAAACGATCTCAGAATATGAGACGTCATTTGATGGAGGCGTAACCCTCCAGGGCATCCAGGCGCGTTTGCGCCAGATCCACCACCGGTTCAGGATAGTCCGGCAGGAGAAGCTCCGGCACCCAGCGGCCCACGTACCTGCCCGCCGGATCAAATTTCTTGGCCTGCGTCAGCGGGTTGAAGATCCTAAAAAACGGCGAGGCGTCGGCGCCTGATCCGGCCACCCACTGCCAATTGGCGGGATTGGAGGCGGCATCGGCATCCACCAGCGTGTCCCAAAACCACCGCTCCCCCACCCTCCAGTCAATGCCGAGATTCTTGATCAGGAAGCTCGCCGCGACCATGCGGACCCTGTTGTGCATAAAGCCCGTGTGCCACAGTTCCCGCTGCCCAGCATCCACCAAGGGGATGCCGGTTCGCCCCGTTTGCCAGGCGCGTAGATGTTCGACGCCGGAATCCTCGCCTTGCGCTCCTGCCGCTGTGGGGTCCAGCTCCGGATTTCGCCAGGGGAAGTCATCAAACTGCCGGCGCAGGTTCGCCGTGGCCAGGTCCGGGTGGTGGTAGAGCTGGTGCCAGCAAAATTCACGCCAGCCAAGTTCCGAGGCAAATACGGCAGGGCCGGCCGAGCCTGCTGCACCGTCACGGCGGCGCTCGGCGAGCGCGCCCCAGACCTGGAAGGGGCTGAGCTGGCCCCACCGCAAGTACGGGGACAGGCGGCTGGTGCCCACATGATCGGGCCGGTCCCTTGCCTCTGTGTAGTCCCCGACCCGTTGCTCAAGGAACTCCGCCAGGGCGTCCGCGCCTGCTGCCGCGGTGGGAGTCCACGTTTCCCGCAGCCCGCCAGCCCAGTCGGGGCTGCTTGGCAGCAAGTCCCACGCGTCCAGCTCTTCGCTCTCCGGCAGGGACCCTTGGTAGCCGTGACCGGCGCTGGGGACACCCAGGGGCGCCCGGAAGTCCTGCTCCGAGAGGGTTCGCCAGAAGGGAGTGAACACCCGATAGGGATTCCCGGCCCCTGTGCGCACCGTCCAGGGCTCGTGCAGGAGCGAGGACTGAAAACTCTCCGCGTGGCGCCCAGCTGCGCCGGCCCGCTCCTTGACGGTGGTGTCCACGTCCCGCTCCGGCCCCCCGTAGCGGCGGTTCCAATACAGCGATCCAGCGCCCAGCTCCGCCGCGACGGACGGGACAACATCAGCCCCGGCCCCCCTGCGCAGGAGCAGGGGAATGCCCAGCTGGGCCAATTGGGCCTTGAGATCTGCAAGCGCGTGATGCAGCCACCATTTGGCCGCACCGCCCAAGGGCCTGATGCCGGCCGACTCCTCATCCAGGACGTAAAGCGCCACAGCCCCGCCGTCGGCGGCCGCTGCCAGTAACGCGGGGTTGTCCGCCACGCGCAGGTCATCCCGGAACCAGGCTAGGGATACGTTCATTGTGTGCACCTTTCGGTCCGCATCAGCGGCTCAGGATCAACCAGATCAAGGTCAGTGTCACCAGGAACCCGGTGAGATAGTTCAGCCACAAGAAGCGCCTCCATGCGGCATTGGCTGTTGCCGAGGTGGCGTCGGTAACCCGCAGATAGGGTGCAATATTGAGCAGGTAGGGCACGGCGAGCACGGCAGCAAACGGCACGG
The DNA here is from genome assembly GCF_054510895.1 of Arthrobacter sp. HLT1-20. Classification (NCBI taxonomy): domain Bacteria; kingdom Bacillati; phylum Actinomycetota; class Actinomycetes; order Micrococcales; family Micrococcaceae; genus Arthrobacter; species Arthrobacter sp. HLT1-20. The sequence continues at coordinate 18,450 of NZ_JBTNDR010000011.1, forward strand.
CCGTCCACAGCATCAGCACCCCGGCACAGGCATAAGCGGCAAACGCAAAGCAGACGGTGAACCTCGCCCCCAGCACGGTGCCAATGGAGGCTATTGACCCTTCACGGTCCGGGACAATGTCTTGCACCGCGCCAAAGGCATGGCTTGCCACTCCCCACAGGAAGAAAGCCACCAGGACTGCCATGATCCCGCCGGTGAAGGGCGCATGAGCCAGGGCCAGGCCATAGACCGCCGGGGAGACAAAGTGGGTGCTGGAGGTGATGGAGTCCAGGAAGGGCCGCTCCTTGAAGCGCAGCCCGGGCGCACTGTAAGCCACCACAGCAAAAATGGACACCGCCAGGACTGTGTTCGCAACAGCGTCCCCCACCCAGGCAAGCACCACCAGGAAGGGCACGGTGGAGACCGCTGCCGCCCAAAGGATGAAGCGGTGGTGCCGCCGGTCCAGTACGGCGCCTTCCACTCCCCCCTTGCGCGCGTTGAGCAGGTCCGATTCGTAGTCGAACACGTCATTGATGCCATACATCGCCAGGTTGTAGGGAATCAGGAAGAACAAGGTTCCCACCACGAAGACCCCATCAAGGCGCCCGGTGGCCAGGAAATAGGCGGCAGCAAAGGGGTACGCTGTGTTGACCCACGAGACCGGCCTAGACGTCATGAACAAGTTCTTCACGGGCGCCGTCCCTTCGTGAACAGGAGCCACAATCCCGGCAGCAGCAATCCAGCGGCGAGGGGGTAGGCGAAATCTTCGATGGGTGCCAGACCCACCCGCAGACCATTGAGGGTGTGCCCGGCGTAGTCGAACAGGCCGGAGGCAATCATGACGTTGTCAAAAATTGCTGTCAGGACCACCAGCGCTGCAACAGTGCCAACGACGGCGGCCACCACCGTGCGCCTGATCGTCCCCCTTGGCTGCCGGGCGAGTGCCGCCACCATGACCAGCACGGCCAAGGCCACAAAGATCGTGTTGAGTTGGGAAAAATTCATGACCGGTCCACTCTCCGCACGCTTGTTCCGTCGCTTGTTCCGCCGCTGGGCTGACCCCGGTGGTGCCAGATGCGCAGGCCACCGGTGAACAGGATCATGGTTTGGTAGCACAGGAACAAGAGGAAGAACGCTTCTTCCAGGGGAAGCGCCGGCCCCATCATGATGCCTGTCATGAGGAAGGAATCCCGGTGCAAGAAGATGCCGGCGGCGATCGCGGCCACATCCCACACCAGGAAGTAGGCTGTGCCGATGGCCAGCACGGCAGCAGCCGCCCACGGGCGAGCAAAGAGGAACAGTTTCCACCGGGCGTCCAACAGTGTCATGCAGCCCAGCAGGAGTAGCAGGATCGAAAGATAGATCAAGGGGCAACCACCCGCACGGGCTCAGCTGATGCGGGAGCATCGGGGGTGGGCTCGGCCAGCGGTCCCCCGCTTTTATCTCCGCGCACCGACTTGAGCACGAGTTCGGCACTGATCATGCACAGCGGCACCCCAATGCCGGGGCGCACGGAGCTTCCAGCGTAGAACAGCCCAGCCACTTTGCTGTTGGTGTTTCCCGGTCGCAGAAAGGCGCTTTGTTCAAGGGTGTGCGCCAGGCCCAGGGCACTTCCCTGCCAGGCATTGACGTTGTCGGCAAAGTCGGCCGGCCCATAACTGCGCCGGACCATAATACGCTGGGCGAGATCTGGAACGTTGCTCCACTGCGCCAGCTGGGCGATCGCGGCGTTGGCGACCTTTTCCACCTGGGGCGAGCCGCCGCCGTCGAACCCGCCCTTGCCCCATTGCGGCAAGGCGGGAGCCGGGATGAGCAGGAAGAGGTTCTCGGTGCCGGCCGGTGCCACGGTGGAATCGGTGGCACTGGGGCGGCACACGTAGATGGAGGTGGTGTCCGCGAGTGCGTGGCCGTCAACGATGCGGGCGAAGTTGTCCTGCCAGTCGTCGGTGAACAGCAGATTGTGATGGGCCAGCTGTGGCAAGTCGCCCCTGATACCCAGGCACACCAACACTGCACTGATGCCGGGATCCGTTTTGGCCCACTTTTTCGCGGACCGGGTGCGGAGCTTCTCCGGCAGCAGAGCCGATTCGATGTGGTGCAGATCCGCGGCGCCAACCACCAGCTTGGCACCGCTGCGATGTTCCACGCCGTCGGTGTCACGCCAGGCGACGGCCTCGCACCGGGTCCCGCCGTCCACCGGGCCCGTGACAATTTCGGTGGCCGTGGCCCCCGTGACGATGTGGACACCGGCCCTGCGGATGACCCGTTCCATGGCGTCAACCACAGCGGCAAAGCCGCCCTGCGGGTACAGCACGCCGTCTTGAAGGTCCAGATGGCTCATGAGGTGGTAAATCGAGGGCGCCTTGTAGGGGCTGGTGCCCAAGAACACCGCCGGGTAGCCCAGAATTTTTTGTTGCAGCGGATGCGTGAACCGCCCCGCCACAAAACGGTGCAGGGACAGGGCCAGGAGCTGGGCCAGCCGCGGGGCATGGCGCAGCACGGCCGGCGTGGCCAATCCCCTCAACGTGCCAAAGGGATCGTAGAGGAAATGCTTCTTGGCCAGGGTGTAGGCGAGCTCGGCGGAATCCAGATATGTGGCCAGCTGGGCGCCGGAGCCCGGTTGCTGGGATTCAAACAATTCCATTGCTTCGGCGCGGCCCGTGCGGACCACCGTGGCTGCGCCCGGTTTTTGACTGCCGACGGCGTTCCACAGTTTGTAGGCGGGGTCCAGGCGGGTCAGTGTCAATTCAGCGGCGGCACTGGTGCCCATCATTTTGAACCAGTGGTCAATGACCTCCGGCATGAGGTACCAGCTGGGGCCCGTGTCAAAGGTGAAACCATCGCGTTCCCAGCGGCCCGCCCGGCCGCCCAGTTGATCCTGCTGCTCCAGCACGCTCACACTGTGCCCATCCCTGGCCAGCAGGCCCGCCGTGGCTAGGCCGGAGATGCCCCCGCCAATGACCACGGCTGTGCGGGGGGCGGCGCCGGGATCCCTGGCACCGGCTCGTCCGGTGAGGGCGGAAATCAGCCCTGCTAAGAGCACGGCTGGCCGTCGCATGCCATTCATGAGGACACCTCCACGCTTGGTTCGGACACGCTGGGTTGCGGCACTTTTGATTCGGGCACCTGAGAATCGGGCACTTTTGATTCGGGCACCTGAATTTCGGTCGCGCCTGCGCCCGACACCGCCCATCCCGGAATCTGCGAGCCTGGTTGTTCTGGGGCACTTTCCCTGACGCCGCTGCGGTGTCCGCGCAGGCACACCTTCACGGCGATGAACGCCTTGTGCCAGCCTGATATCCGCACACGCTGTCTGGCGAGTTTGGCTGCGGGGATGCGCCCCAGTTTTGCCACCAGGGCGGCAAAGAGATCATGCGCCAAATGCACAGCCCGGCGGGCCGGCGGGGCCAGGAAGGGCATGCCGGCCCGGGCAACCGCCAGGTCGTGGCGAATCTCGGCCAGGAGCGCATCCTTGTGCTGGTCGTTGAAAGCCGTGGGATCCAGGCCAGGGAAATACAGGCGCCCCAACTCGGTGCTGTCGGCCCCCAGATCACGCAAGAAGTTCACTTTTTGGAAGGCGGCACCCAAGCTGCGGGCCGAATCCACCAACTGCTGTTCGTGTCCGGCTGGCGCGCCTGCCATGGCCCTGAAGACTTTCAGGCACATCAGGCCCACCACTTCGGCGGAGCCATAAATGTACTCCGCCAAGGTGCGCGGCGAATGCGTGGTCCGCGAAAGGTCCGTGCGCATGGAGGCGAAGAATGGCTGGGTCAACGCCGTGTCAATGCCTGCCCGGCGGGCTGTGCCGGCAAAGGCGTGAACCACCATGTTGGTGCTGTAGCCACTGTGCAGGGCTTGTTCGGTTTCCCGTTCCAGGGCGTCAAGCTGGGCACACACCGCCTCTTGGCCCAGGCCGGCCGCCGCTGCCGCCCCGTCAACCACCTCATCGGCCACCCGGACCAGGGCATAGATGTTCTCAATGTCGCGGCGTTCCTTGGCGCCCAGGAGCCAGCAGGCCAGGCCGAACGACGTCGAATAGCTCTTGATCACCACAGCAGCACTTCTTGTTGCGGTCTCGGTATAGTGGCTCAACGGATCTGTTCCCATGGCTAGCTCCTCCGGCTCAAAACGTAGTCGCAGATATGCGTCAGCTCCAGCATCAAGGACTCCGGCACGTCCAGCTCAGCGGCCTTGCCCATGGCATCAGCCACTAAATTCCGGGCCAGCGTCAGAGCGTGCTCCTGTGCACCCAGCTCGCGTAGAACTGCGCGGACAGCCTCAACGTCGCCGTCCCCGGCGTGGAAGGCGGCCAGGGCGTCCACAAATTCCTCCGAACCGTCCGCAAAGGACGTCAGGATGGTGCGTTTGCCCTCACGCAGGTCCGAGTCGACTGGCTTGCCGGTGACGGACTGCTGGCCAAAGGTGCCCAGAACGTCATCCACCACTTGGTAGGCCACGCCAATGTCACGCCCCACGGCCGCGAGCGCATCCGCCGTGGCTGGCGATTCACCCGCCAGCAGGGCGCCGGCCCGCAGCGGCATTTCAAAGGAGTACACGGCCGTTTTCAGCCGCTCCATGTTCAACACCTCGAGCAGATCGGGATCCCGGCTCCCCAGCGAGAACAGTAGGTCATCCAACTCACCGGCAGCTGCGGCAAAAATGGCCTCGTGGATGGTTGAGAGAATTGCTGCGCTTTGACCGTGCCCTGTGGCTGCGGAGGTTGCCAGCCGCAGGGATCCCGTCAGGAGCAGGTCCCCGGCAATGATGGCCGCGGAGAAGCCCGCGTGGTCGGCGTCGGCGCCGCTGCGCCCGGCAAGGGTGGCCACGTCCCGGTAGTTGGCGCCGAGTGTTTCCGCGCCCCGGCGGACAAAGTCCCGATCGATCACGTCGTCGTGCACCAGCAGCGCGGCGTGGAGCATTTCAAAGGCGGCGGCCAGTTCGCTGCACGCCCGCCAACCCTGCCCGCCGAAGGCCTCATAGGTCAGGTAGACCAGTTTGGGGCGCATCCATTTGCCGCCTGTGGTTGTGGCCGCCATGCGGTCCCACAACTCTCCAAATGCCGGGGAGTAGCCCCCGGCACGTAGCCGCTGGTCGGCAAAGTATTGGTCCAGGACATCCTTGACGCTGCCCTGAAATGCCGCCCAGTCCAGGGGTGCCCCTGCGGTGTCCACGTCGGAGAAACGTCCCCGGTCGGCCACAAGCGTTTCACCGTGCGTCGCGGACTCCCGGGCCGTTGGCTGGGCGAGCTGGCTTTCGTTCTTCGCTGGCATGATCTCTATACCTTTCGGCTCTCACTTTGCTGTGTTGCGGGATGCTGTGCGGCGCCATTTTCCAGGGCCTCGACGCGGCTGCTCATGGAGGCCACTACACTGCCCAGAAAATCGACAATGACGGCTTGGTCGCCATCGTCGTAGCTGCGCACCTTGTTGTCAACGTCCATGATCATCGGCATGAGTTTTTCCATGGCTGCCCGCACGGATTCCTCACTGGGGCTGATGAGCCAGCGCCGCCTGTCGGTGGGATGGGGGGTGCGGGTGATGTGACCCTTCCGCGCCAGCCTGTCGATGACAGTGGTGGTGGCCGCCGCCGTCAGGTGCAGCAACTTGGCCAACTCACCGGGTGACATGGAGCGTTGCTTCATGAGGTGCTGCATGGCCTGGAAATCTGTTTCATTCAGATCCATTTCCCGGCGCATGATGAACTCCATGACCTCATTCAAAACAAGAATTTGCCGAACCAGCACCGACGCCGGGTGCATCTGAACCTGGGGGCGGCCACCTGGGGATTTCTGCATGAAACAGCTCCAACCATTGATAATCAGAAAATCTAATTACATAATGGTGGAAGGAATCCAATTTGTACAGTACCTGAGCAGCATTTTGCCCAGCAAGGAGTTTGCACCATGAGCGTGATAGCTGTTGCCGGCGCCACCGGCTACATCGGCGGGCGCCTTGTTCCCCTGCTGCTGGAAGCCAACCATGAGGTGCGGGTTTTGACCCGCCATCAAGAAAAACTCCGAGACGTGCCGTGGCGCGGGCAGGTGGACATCACAGTGGGCTCCATGGAGGATCCGCAAACGGCACAAAATCTGTGCGCCGGAGCAGACATTGTGTATTACCTGGTGCACTCCATGTCAGGCGACAAACACACGGCCGCCGATTTTGAGCGCGTGGAGAGGTTGTGCGCGCGCAATCTGGCCCAGGCTGGCCGAGATGCCGGAGTGCAACGGCTCATCTATCTCTCCGGCCTGCACCCGCAGGGAAAACTCAGCCGCCATTTAGCCTCCCGCACGGAAGTGGGCGAGATTCTTTTGTCCTCGGGAACGCCCACTGCTGTTCTGCAGGCGGGGCTGGTGATCGGCTCCGGCTCCGCCAGTTTCGAGATGGTCAGGCACCTCACGGATGTCCTGCCGGTCATGCCCGCCCCCAAATGGGTCCTGAACAAGATCCAACCCATCGCCGTCAGGGACGCTTTGCACTACCTGGTGGGTGCCTGCCAACTCCCGGCCACTGTCAACAGAACCTTCGACATTGGCGGACCCGAGGTGCTCAGCTACGCGCAGATGATGCGCAGCTACGCGGCAGCCGCCGGTTTTCGCCAGCCAGTAGTCCTCCCCCTTCCCGTCCTGACACCATGGCTTGCCGCCCAGTGGGTCAATCTTGTCACCCCTGTCCCCCGCAGCCTGGCCATCCCCCTGGTGGAATCGCTCCAGCATGACTGCGTGGCGGGCGAGAATGACATTGCCGGCTACATCCCCGAGCCCGACGGCGGCCTGACCCCCTATGAGCGCGCCGTTGCGCTGGCGCTGCACAAGATCGAGGCGGACACGGTGGAAACCACCTGGGCCACGGCCCACGCCGTCAGCGCACCGGCAGAACCACTACCCAGCGATCCCGAATGGGCGGGGTTGACGGGGTTCACCGATGAACGGAGCAAAACCACTGCGGCCCCGGCCAGCGAGGTCTGGAAGGTCATGGAGGGAATTGGTGGGCCGAACGGCTACTACTCATTGCCGTTTGCCTGGACGGTGCGCGGCTGGATGGACAAGCTGGCCGGCGGCGTCGGCTTGAGCAGGGGGCGGCGCAGCAACAACAGCCTCCAGCTCAACGACGCCGTGGACTGGTGGCGGGTGGAAACCTTGGAGCGCGGGAAGCTGCTGCGGCTGCGGGCCGAAATGATTGTCCCCGGCCGCGCCTGGCTCGAATTTGAGGTCACCCCGCTACTGGCAGACGGGCAGGAGACAGGCAGCGTGTTCCGCCAGCGGGCCATCTTCTTCCCCCGCGGCCTGTCCGGCCGCCTGTACTGGCTGGCGGTGCTTCCCTTCCACGGCATCATCTTCAAAAACATGGCGACCAGGATCACCGCCGCGGCAAGTTCACCGCCAAACTCCACCCTGGGCAGGATGCCCCAAGGCCCGGGAGCCGCCTAAAGTGGTATGAGTGATCATGCCTTCCATCTACGACTGGTTCCGGCGGCACCGCTTTGCCGTGGACTTTGTCCTCATGGCCGTGCTCTGGCTAATGGTGGCGCCCCTGAGTATGCTCGACGCCGGTTACTACAACAACGCGTACTCCAACGCCATCATGGGCGTCATTTTCGCCACCGCGTTGATTGTGCCGCTGGCCTGGCGGCGAACCCGCACGGTCATGGCCGGCATCATCATCGCCGTGGTGGCCCTTGCCCAATGGGCACTGCACGTCCAGCCCATGCCGGCTGACATTGCGGTTCCACTGATTGTGTATGCCCTGGCCGCCTTTGGGCCGCGCTGGGCCAGTTTGGGCGGGCTCGCGCTGGCACTCATTGGAGCCATCATGCTGGTCACCCGCTACTTTTACAACCTCACCTCCACCTCCCTGGCCGATCTACCCTATGGGGCCGTGCTGATCCTGGTGGTGTGGGTCCTGGTGCTGTTCAGTTGGACGGCCGGGGATTTGACCCGGACCAAGCGGCTGCGCGAGCAGGCCCTCGAGGACAGGGCGCACCGCCTGGAGATTGAAGCCCAGCACGAGCGGGAACTGGCCGCCAGTGACGAACGCGCGCACATTGCCCGGGAAATGCATGACATTGTGGCCCACTCGCTCTCCGTCATCATCACCCAGGCCGACGGCGCCCGGTACGCCGCCGTGGCCAACCCCGAGGTGGCCCCCGCCACCTTGGCCACGATTGCCGAGACCGGCAGGTCCTCGCTTCAGGAGATGCGCCGCCTGCTCGGCGTTTTGCGAGGAGACGCCGCAGCGTCCATGCGCCCCCTGCCCGGTTTGGTGGATCTGGATGAGCTGCTGCTGGGCATCCGCGCCGCCGGCCTGCCGGTTGCCTTCGACGTCAAGGGCGAACCGCGCCGACTGCTGCCCGCCGGTGCCGAACTGACCGCCTACCGCATGGTTCAGGAGGGTCTCACCAACGTCATGAAGCATGCCGGGCCCAAGGTCATGGCCACCGTGACCCTCGCATGGAGTGCCCGCGGCCTGGACGTTTCGGTGACTGACGACGGCAGGGGCGCATCGGCGTCGTTCGCGGACACCGGCCCCATCCCCACCTACGACGGCGGCCCCTCCCTCGCGGCGGACCCTCGCGACTGCGGCGGGAACGGCCTGCGCGGCATGGCCGAGCGCGTGAAACTTTACGATGGAACCCTCACCGCCGGGCCCCTGGCTGGCGGCGGTTTCTCCATCACAGCCTTCATCCCCTACACGGAGACCTAAAAAATGACTTCCCACCCCATCCGCGTCGCCCTGGTCGATGACCAGCAACTGGTCCGCTCCGGATTTGGCATGCTCATCAATTCCCAACCCGATTTGAACGTGGTCATCGAGGCCGGCAACGGCATTGAGGCCCTGAGAGCCCTCTCCGCCACGGCCGCCGACGTGGTCCTCATGGATGTCCGCATGCCGGGGATGGACGGGATTGAGACCACCCGCCGGCTCATGCAACGCACCAAGGCCGCGCCGTCCGGTTCGTGGCTGGCGGAGTTAAAGATTGTGGTGCTGACAACCTTTGACCTGGATGAGTATGCACTGGCGGCCATCCAGGCCGGTGCCAGCGGGTTCCTACTCAAGGACGCGCCGCCGGAGGAACTGCTGGGCGCCATCCGCACGGTGTTTGCCGGTGACGCCGTGATTGCCCCGTCCACCACACGCCGGCTACTGGACCATGTGGCCCCCATGCTCTCGGCCCCGAGCCCCGCCAACGACGCCCACTCGGCCGCGGTTGCCAGCCTGACAGGCCGCGAGCATGAGGTGTTTGTCCTCATTGCCAACGGCCTGTCGAACCCGGAAATTGCCATCCAACTGTTTGTTTCCGAGGCAACCGTCAAAACCCATGTGGGCCATATTCTTGCCAAGCTCAGCGCCCGCGACCGGGTCCAGGTGGTGGTGATCGCCTACGAGACAGGGATTGTCAGCCCGCGCTAGCCCTTCACGGCGGACACCCTCGACGGCGTGCCACACTGGCCAGCTTCTCGCTGACGGCGTGCCAAACGGGTGGGGACCCATGAAATTTCATATGTCCCCACCCGTTTGGCACGCCCTCGGCACTTGACCGGACGGCGCGAAACGCCGTCGTGCCAGAAAAGCGCTAGCCCTTCACGGCCCCTGCCGTCAGGCCCTGGACGATGAACTTGCTGGCGAAGGCAAAGATCACCAGGGTGGGCACCACCGTCAGCACGGCCGCTGCGGACATGGAGCCCCAGTCAATGTTGAAGCTGGAGATGAAGCCCGCCAGCGCTGTGGGGATGGTCTTGTTCTCGTCGCTGTTCATCAACGTCACCGACAGGAACAGCTCGTTCCAGCAGTTGACAAAGTTGAAGATAAAACTGGCCGCGATGCCGGGCATCATGACCGGGACCAGCACACGGAACAGAGCGGACAGCCGGGAGCAGCCGTCGATCATGGCCGCCTCTTCCAGGGCGTCGGGGACGTTTTCAAAGAAGCCGCGCAGCATGATGGTGCAGAACGGGATGCAGATGGCGATGTACACCAAAATCAGGCCGGTCTTGGAGTCCACCAGGTTGAAGTTGGTCATCATCATGTACAGCGGGCCCAGGGCGATGAAGCCCGGGATCATCTGGGTGAGCAGGAACGCCGCCAGTACCCAGCCGCGGCCGGAGAACTGGAACCGGGCCAGCACGTAGGCGCTCAGCAGTGAGATGAGCGTCGCCACGGTGGCTGCCACCGTGGCCACCAGCAGGCTGTTGAGCATGTACACGCCAAAATCGGACTTGGTGAACAGGCCAATGTAGTTCTCAAAGGACAGTTCCTTGGGCCAATAGTCCAGCGGCAGCGAATAGATGGTGCCGGGCGCCTTCAGGGAGGTGACAACAATCCAATACAGCGGGAAGATCGTCACAATCAAGCAGATCCCCAGAAAGATGAACTTGCTGGTGCGGCCCAGGGCCGTTTCTTTGTTGATCATCGGTTTGCCTTTCGGGGACGCACAGCCATCAGGTAGAACGCGGCAAACAGCATCAAGGTGAAGACCACAATCAGGCCCAGTGCCGAGGCCTGGCCGTAATCGCCTTCCTGCGTAATTTTGATCATGTAGGTGGTGATGATGTGGGTCTGGTCGGCGGGTCCGCCGCCGGTCATGGCCCAGATGATGTCCGGGAAATTGAAAATCCAGATGATGCGCAGCAGGATGGTCAGCCCCAGCGTCACGGAGATGGCCGGCAGCGTGATGCTGAAGAAGGTGCGGATCTTGCCGGCGCCGTCAATGGCGGCCGCCTCATACATTTCATCCGAGACTGACTGCAGCGCGGCCAGGATCATGATGGCAAAGAACGTGACGCCGTACCAAATGTTGGCCACAATGATGGCCGTCATGGCGAAGCCCGGCTCGGCCAGCCACGGGATGGGGGCGTCAACGATGCCCACCTTCATCAGGAGGTCATTGACCACACCAAATTCGGCGTTGAACATCCAGCGGAACAGCATGCCGATCAGGAAGCCGGACACGGCCCACGGGAAGAAGATGAACGCCTGGTAGGCTCCCCGGAACTTGAACCTGCGTTTGAGGAACAGTGCCAAAGCGAAGCCGATGACCACCTGCGGCACCAGGGAACCCACCACCCAAACCACCGTGTTGCGGACAATGGTGCCAAACTCCGGGTTCTCAAACAACGCAATGAAGTTGCCCCAACCCACCCAGGACGTGTCCGAGAGGTCATTGAGGTTCCAGTTGCGGAACGCCATCTGACTGCCGGAAATCATGGGGTAGTAGGTGAAGACGCCAACAAAAATGGCTGCCGGGGCCATGAACGCCAGCAGGGTCAGGGCGGTCCTGGAGTTGAACCGCTTCTTCCGGCGATAGTTTGTGTGCGGTGCTGGTGGTGCGCCGGCCGATTTTGACCCGCGCACCACCTCCTGCTCAGTCTTGAGTGCCACGAGTGACTAGCCCGCCATCTTTTCGGTCCAGTAGCTGTCCCAGCTGGTCAGCAGTTCCTGGGTGGTCATCTTGCCGGTGAGCACACGCTGCAGTTCGCCGTCGGACTTCTTAATCCATTCGGTCCACCAGGCAACGCCGCGGGGCTGGACGGCCGAGATGTAGGTGTCCGGGTTCTCCGTCATGGTGACGTAGGCAGCCCACGGGCCTTCGCTGTAGAACGGGTCCTTGGCTGCCGCCTTGAGAATCGGCACCAGGGAGTTGTCCTTGCTGAACTGGGTGGCGGGCTCGCCCTGGGACAGGTACTTGATGAGCTTGACAGCCTCCGGCTTGGCCGTGCTGGCCTCGGCGATGCCCCAACCTGCCGTGGCGACCGGCTGGATGGCCTTGCCCGTGGGGCCAGTCAGCAGCGGTGCAACGCTCCACTGGTCAGCCTTGATGGACTTGGATTCCTTGATGGTGGCGATCACCTCGGGGTCCTGGAGCAGGAACGCCGTGGATCCGTTGCTGAAGCCCTGGACCATTTCCGGGTAGCCCCAGGCAACCGAGGACGGCGGGGAACCCTTCTTGAACAGTTCCAGGTAGTCGTCCATGGCCGTCTGCGCCTCGGGAGCGGAGAAGATGGTCTTGCCGTTTGTCAGCTTGAACGCGTTTTCCTTGTCAATCTGATCGGCTGTGTAGGCCTCAATCACGGCGACGGCGTTGGAGTTGGCGTTGGTGCCGCCGCGGAAGGCGTAGCCAAACTTGTTGGCGTCCGGTTGGTTGAGCTTTTCCGACTGCTTGATCAGCTCAGCCCAGCTGGCGGGCGGTCCGGAGAAGCCGGCTTCCTTGACCAGGTCGGTGCGGTAGAACAGGGACAGTCCGTAGAAGCCGTAGGGGATGTAGTAGGTCTTGCCGTCCTGCTTGGAGTAGTTGACGGCGTTCTCGGTCAGGTTCTCCCAACCCTCCCAGCCCTTCAGATCGGCGCTCATGTCATACAGCCACTTGTTGGCGCCAAAGGAGCCCACGGTGATGTCCCGGGCCTCCACCACGTCAACGCCCTTGCCCGACTGGAGCATCTGTTGGATCTTCTGATCCGCGGAGTCGGTGGGTGGTGAAATCAAGTCAACCTTGATGTTTGGATTGGCTGCTTCAAATCCCGCCAGGAGGGTCTTGAGGGTCTCGGTGCGGGTGGGGTTGGTCAGGCTCTCCACCATCTTGAGCGTGACCTTGCCATCCGCGGAATTACTGCCCGTGCCTCCCCCACAGGCCGAAAGGGCCAGGACGGCAGCGACACCCAGTGCGGCTATGGTTGTGATTTTGGATTTCATTGGTGACCTTTCAAAGCAGTGAGGCGGAAGGAAAATGCGTAGCTTAGCGGAGCTTTGCCAGCCGGAGCAGTTCGGGAACGGCACGTTCGGCAAAGGCGTCGTAGTCGGCCGGGGTGTTGTACAGGTGCGCGGACAGGCGCAGGTAGCCGACCCCGCCGAAGGTGGTGATGGCCGTTTCAAAGTGAAGGTGCTCCGAAATCCAGGCCCGGACGGAATGGGAGTCCTCATGCGTGGTGGCCAGGCCCTGGGGCAGGCGGACCAATCGCAGGTGCCCCACCGGCATGCCAACGTCGACGGATGCATCGGTTCCCGTCCCTGCGGTGAGGGCCGCGCCGATGACGCGCTGGCCGTAGCCGGCCAGCGCGGTGGCGTAGTTGCGGCACGCGTCCCAGCCGTACCGGGCCTCGATGGTTTCAAAGGCGGTGCTCGCAGCCAGCCATGAGGTGATGTCCTGGGTGCCCACGTGGTCAAAGCTTTCGGGGAACTGGTGCGGGAAGCCCCAGGAGTCGATCAGCGGGTGCAGGTGCTTGCGCAGGGGTCCGCGGGCCACCACGGCAGCGGTGCCGCGAGGGGCACAGGCAAACTTGTGCAGATTGCCCACCCAGAAACCCTCAAAGTCGGGAACCGGTTGCGCCAACGCGCCGGGTGCGTGGGCACCGTCGACCATCAGGGGAATACCCAGCGCCTTGGCTGCGCTGGCGATCTCCAGCACGGGGAAACTGCGCGCCGTGGCCGAGGTGATCTGGTCAATGACGATGAGGGCCGTGCGCCCGGTGACCTGGGCCATGACCAGTTCGACGACGAGGGCCGCGTCCGCGTCCAGGGGCACCTCCGCGACGGCCACGCGGCCGTTGTGCTTGCGGGCAATGCGCTGGGCGCCCTCAAGCACGGCCCCATAAGTGTGGTCCGTGGTGACGATTTCCGCGCCATCGGTGAACGGCAGCGAGTTGTACACGGCTGTGACACCGGCACTGGCATTGACCACCAGCGCCAGGTCGTCCGCGGGGACCTGCAGAAAATCCGCAATAGCGGGGCGCGTGGCGGCCAGCGCCGCCGCCTGGCCCATGAACCAGGTGCAGGGATTTTCATCCATGCGGGCCCGCAACTGCTGCGCCTTGTCCTGGGCGGCACGGGGCACGGCGCCGTAGGAACCGTGATTGAGGTGAACCTTGTCCGCGCCAAGGGTCCAATCAGAGATTGCCGGTTTCCCTTCGGGGGTCAGGAGGGCGGCGGGTGCGGTGAGAAGAGAAGAAACCACGGAGTACTTTCTGTTGGCGGCAGGCGGTGAATTACTTGTAAGTTACCTCACATTTGAAGCGAAGACAATAGACGAATTGGATTATTCATCTGATGACTTTCTAGTAATCCCCCATTACAGCGGTATTTATCCGCACTTGATCCCAAAGACATACGATGACTTTGGAAAGACATATGATGAGTGCAGATGTCAGCGCACCTCTCACCCCAGACCCAAGGAGACCCCTGATGAGTGCAGTGGAAACCGCCATGCAGGGCCTGCGGGCGAAGATAGCCTCCGGCGAACTCGCCCCGGGCCAGAAATGCCCGCCGGAAGGCGAACTCGCCGCCCAGCTGGGCGTGTCCCGCAGTTCCCTGCGCGAGGCCATCCGGGCCATGTCCGCCTTGGGCGTCATGGAGGCACGGCACGGTTCCGGAACGTATGTCTCGTCCCTGGAACCGGCGGAGATCCTTAAGGGCTTTGCCCTGCTGGTGGATCTTTTCCCGTTTGACAGCGTCCTGGAGCTCTTTGAAATTCGCCGAGCCCTGGAGTCACACGCCGCAGCCGGGGCCGCCGCGCGGTCAACTCCGGAACTCTTGGCTGAGCTGGACACTCTGGTGGCACAGATGGAGGCCACCGACAACTCGGCCGACATCTCCACACTGGATGCCCGCTTTCACGAAGCCATTTGCGAGGCCGGCGGCAATTCCACCCTGACCGGGCTCATGGGCCTGTTCCGCTCGCGCGGGCGGCACTTCAACATTTTTGACAGTGCCGAGGGGGCAACCGTGCGCGAGGTCAGCAACAAGGGCCACCGCGACATTCTGGAAGCCATCCGCAACCAGGACCCCTCCTCAGCCGCCACCGCCACGGCCGCGCACATTGCCCAGTCGGAATTCTGGCTCAAGAAATTCCGGCCCGCACCGCAACTGGGCAGCTAGCCCGTCCGCGGGGTTGCTGCGGATAGGCTGGCCGGGTGGCAACTTCGCTGACTCGAACCGACGTGGTGACGGTGCGCATGCACCGGCATGGCCTGTGGTCCCCGCTGACGGCGAGCGCGGGCGCCGTGGTGCAGCATTTCGTGGCCATGCAGGCCCAGGAGTATGCCTACGCCCTCTGGGCCACGGCGCAGCGTCGGGCCCCCGGTTCCGGCAATTCTGCGGCGGACCTAGCCGCGGCCGCGGACCGGGGCGAGATTCTGCGCACCCATGTACTGCGGCCCACCTGGCATTTTGTGGCACCGCAGGATGCCCGGTGGCTGCTAACCCTGACCGCCCCCACGATTCACCGGAGCAACGCGGTGTACTACCAAAAATCCGGCTTGGACACCGCCACCCTGAGAAGGATTCACGGGGTCCTTGCCACCGAGCTGGTTGATGGGCGGCACCGGACCCGCTCGCAGTTGCAGGGTGAGTTGGCAAGCGCCGGCATCGAGGCGTCCGGGCTGCGGCTCACGTACGCCATGATGCACGCCGAGCTGGAGCAGCTCATCATCAGCGGCGCCTCGGTGGGCAAGCAGCGCAGCTACGCCCTTTTCGATGAGCGTGTTCCAGCCAGCGCTCCCCTGGAAAGGAGTGCCGCGCTGAAGTTGTTGGCGGAGCGCTACCTAGCCACCCGGGGACCCGCTTCCGTCAAGGACTTTGCCACCTGGGGCGGGCTGCGCATGCCCGACGCCCGGGCCGGGGTGGCCGCTGCCGTGGAGGACTCCCCCGGGCGTTTTGAGCAGTTCATGCTCGACGGCGTGTCCCTCTGGTGGGAGCCTCTGGCACCCCTGCCGCCGGTCCCCGCCCCGCCGCGGGTGGATCTGGCCCAGTGCTACGACGAGTACGTGATGTCGTATTCCGCATCCAAGCACTTCCTGTTCACCCCAGCCGCGCAGCGCCACGAGCCCGCGGCCCTGATGTACCACCCGGTCCTCATGGACGGGCTCATGGCCGGAACGTGGAAGCATGTGCTCACGGCAAGGTCGGCTGTGGTTCAGGTGGCCCCGCTGCGTGTTCTCAGCACCACCGAGGTGGCCGCCGTGGAGCGTTCCGTGGTTGACTACGGCGCGTACCTGGGCTTGCCCTGTTCCACACAGTGGTTACTGCCCTAGCCGGGGATGCCTAGGCCAGTGACAGAAAGAGCTTCTCCAGTTTGCCACTGTCCAGCTGTTCGGAGTCACCGCTGGCCAGGCACTCCTTCAGACTCTCGGCGATTAATCCGAAGCCTGCCCGGTCCAGAGCTTTGCTCACTGCCGCCAGTTGCATGACAACGTTCTCGCAGTCCTGTTCCTCCTCCAGCATGCGGATCACACCGGCCAATTGGCCGTGGGCGCGGCGCAGCCTGTTGATGACTGGGCGTGAACTCTCCGCTGACAACTTCATGGCACTCCTCGTGGCTGGTGGGTCTCCTTGGTACAGAATACCCCCCAGGGTATGTAGGATGTTAACAAGTCAATACCCCTGGGGGTATGTAACGTTGAGGAGCAAACCATGTGCCGAGCAACAAGCTGCAAGACCTGTCAGAAGACCACCTGGGCCGGTTGCGGCAACCACGTGGACGACGTCATGCGCCATGTCCCCGCCGCGGAGCGCTGCCGCTGTGAGCCGGACGCACCAAAGGAGCCCGTAACGGGTGGCTGGTTCAGCCGCTTGTTTGCCAAGAAGTAGGTCCTGCTCACAGGTGCAGGCGGTAAAAGCGGAACACCGAGAAGTCCTCGATGGCCAGCCTTTCCACGTGTGAGTATCCGGCTTCGGCCGCGTAGCCCTCAAGGGTTGTCTGGCGCATGGGCGTCCCGGTACCCACGGAACCGGGCGTGGAAAGGCTGTCCGGCAGGCATACCAGCAGGCTGTAGCCATACATGAGCCGCTCCAGTTCATCTCCTGCCGGGGCAAACATGTCCGCAACAGCTTCATCCATAACCACCACCACGCCGTCGGGCTTGACGATGTTGCGGATGGCGGACAGGACAGTGACCGGGAACGGCATGTCGTGCAGGGCCTCGAAAATGAACACGGCGTCGCAGCTACCTGGGGCGGCCAACGTGCCGGCATCGGCCAGCGCAAAGCTGACCCGTCCGGAGGCGCCGTGATGCGCCGCGTTCTCCCTGGCCCGGCGGATGGAGGGCTCGTCAATGTCCACACCCACCACCTCGGCACCCGGGTAGGCCTTGGCGAGAGCCAGCGTGGACCAGCCGAAACCTGCGCCCACATCCATGATCCGTGCACCGGGCCTGGCGAGGATGGCATGTAGCTCCGCCGAGCCTGCCAGCGCTGCAGCGAGCCGCTGATCGAACCATGGCTTGTTGAGTTCGGCCTGCGATTCCCGGGCTTCGTCCCCCAGCTCGGACCAGACAACTCCCCCGCCTGCCCTGTACGCCTGCAGCAAATCGGGGAAGTGCCCCACAGCCGCCACCAGCATTCTGGCCATGGGCGCCATGTACTCCAGGGAATCCGCATCCACCAGCACGGCGGCGGCTCCCGGTGGCAGGGTAAACCGGTACCTGGGCCCACTCAGCGGCTCGGCAGCCAACACGGCTGTGAGCAGGCCAGCCACAGCCTGCTGTTCCAGCCACTCCTTCGCGTAGCGGGCCTGGGTGTTGCTGACGTGGGCCAGTTCATCCGGGGTGAGCCCCACACCGCCGGCATCGGCGAGTGCGCGGTACCAGCCCAGCCGCTCACCCAAGGCAATGCTCGCCAGCTCGGCAAACCCCAGGGCCGCAGCCACTATCCGGTCCCCGTAGGCGGACGTGCCAGCTTCCTCTTCACGGGCTTCACTCATGGACCCATTCTCCTCCGCTTGCCATCATCGCGGAACAGGCCCGCGCACCCCAATTGGCCAGCGGCGGCAGGTAACTCCGCCCCTGGTAGGAGGAAACGGCGTCGACCATCTTGCCGATATCCACCCAGGCTCCGATCCGCCCGCCTAGGGCACGCTCATAGGCTGAAACCATGACGATCATTACTGAGAATTCCCAGCGCACCATGGCGGTTCAGGCCCGCGGTTTGCGCAAGACGTACGGCAAGGGTGACACCGAGGTGAGCGCCCTGAAGGGTGTTGACCTGGACTTCCCAGCCGGGCAGTTCACGGCCATCATGGGCCCCTCCGGCTCTGGCAAATCCACCCTCATGCACTGCCTGGCCGGGCTGGATTCGGTCAACGCCGGCACCATCCACCTGGGCGACACGGAGCTGACGGCCCTGAACGACAAGGCCCTGACACAGTTGCGCCGTGACAGGATCGGGTTCGTGTTCCAGGCCTTCAACCTGGTCCCCACCCTCACCGCCGAGGCCAACATCACCTTGCCCGTGGCCCTGGCCGGCGGCACCGTGGATGCGGAGTGGTTCTCCTTCATCACCACCACGCTGGGCCTTGTTGACCGCCTGGCGCACAAGCCGCACGAGCTCTCCGGCGGCCAGCAGCAGCGCGTCGCCGTGGCCCGTGCCCTGCTGACTCGCCCCGACGTCATCTTCGGCGACGAGCCCACGGGCAACCTGGACTCCCGCTCCGGCGCCGAGGTGCTGGGCATGCTGCGCCGTTCCTCGCGCGAGATGGGCCAGAGCATCATCATGGTCACCCACGACCCCGTGGCTGCCTCCTATGCCGACCGCGTGGTGTTGATGAACGACGGCGAACTGGTGGGCCAGCTGGATAACCCCACCGCCGAATCGGTGCTGGCTTCGCTGGCCTCCCTGGGGGCGTAGGCCATGCTGCAGGTATCCCTGAGCCAGCTCAAGACCCACTCCAGGCGCTTCATAGCCATCACCTTGGCGGTGCTGCTCGCCGTCGCCTTCCTCTCAGCCACCCTGATGGTCAACGCCTCAGCCAAGGCCTCCCTGAAGTCCAGCATTGGCGAGGGGTACGCCTCCGCCGACCTGGTCATTTCCCCACCGGGCAGTGACCCGCTGACCCAGGCTGCCGCGGACAAGGTTGCCGCCGCATCGGCGGTGGCCGATTCCTACGCCCTGCGGACCCTCTCCTTGGAGGCCAAACTGGGCTCCTCATCCATCGGGGCCACCTTGCGCAACATCTCCGGCGCCCCGTCCCTGGAGCCGGCAAAGCTCTCCTCCGGCGCATGGCCGGCCAACGCGCAACAGGTGACGGTTGATCAAACTACAGCCGATCGCAACAATCTCAGCGTTGGCAGCAAGGTCACCTTCGCCATCCCGGACAACTCCTCCCCCGAGGGGCCACTTGCACAGAAGACACTGGACGCCACAATCTCCGGTATCACCGCAAGCTCCAACGACCCCCTGCAGTCCGGCCTCGCCCAATTCGCCGGGACGCTTGCAGCCCTGAGGAGTCTCAACACCGAGCAGGGCATCAGTGTGATCACGGCGAACCTGAAACCAGGGGTGTCCGTCGCGGATGCCAAAACCCAGCTGGCTGCGTTGCTGGAACTGCCCGCTGCCTCCATCCTGACGGCCGACGAGCAGACCACCGCCCAGGTGGCCTCGTTCACGGGCGGCCAGGACGAACTGACAGTGGTGTTGCTGGCCTTCGCAGCCGTTGCCCTGCTGGTTGCCGCCCTGGTAGTGGCCAACACCTTCTCCGTACTGGTGGCTCAACGGACCCGTGAACTGGCGCTACTGCGCTGTGTAGGCGCAAGCAGGCACCAGATCCGCAGTTCCGTCATGCTTGAGGCGCTCATTGTTGGTTTTGTGGCGTCCGTGCTGGGTGTCCTGGCCGCCACCGGCACCATGGCGCTGGTTTTGACCCTGCTGAGCCAAAATCCCGACTTTACCTTTGCCACCTTGGCGGTGCCGCCATCGGCCATTGTTGCGGGCCTGCTGGTTGGCACCCTGCTCACAGTGGTTGCGGCGCTGGTGCCGGCCCGGGCGGCGACGGCGGTGGCACCCCTGGCCGCGCTGCGGCCCGCCGAGGACGCCTCCGTGCACAACAGCGGTGGACGGATCCGCCTGACCATCGGCGTTGTCCTGATCCTGCTGGGCGGCATAGGCCTAGTGGTGGGCGGCTTGACGTCGCAGCTGATGCTGGCCCTGCCCGCCGGGGCTGCCTCCTTTGTGGGTTTCCTGCTCGCCGCAAGCCTGTTTGTGCCGAAGCTGGTGTCCGTGGCCGGCAAGCTGGCAGCCCCTGCCGGGGTGCCTGGCAAAATGGCCGCAGCCAACGCTGTGCGCAATCCGCGCCGGACCACCGCGACGGCCTCAGCCCTCCTCATTGGCGTCACCTTGGTCACCATGATGATGACCGGCGCGGCCACGGCCCGGACGGCGTTCGAGAGCTCACTCGATGGCCGCTACCCGGTGGACATCGCCGCCCAGGCCTACCCCGACGGCCCGGACCAGCAGCCCATCACCGGCGCGGACCTTGCCGCCGTACGCGGTGTGCCCGGGGTCAAGTCGGTTGCTGCACTGAAATTAGTGGGCACCGTGAAGGTTGGCGACGTTGAGATGCCGGCCTACGGAATCAGCGACGCCGACGCCTCCGTACTGTTGCAGAACCCCGCCAACCGGCCCTCGGGAACCACCGTCATCATGCCCGAAGGTATCAAGGGCAGCTCCGGGACGTTGCAGGCCGGCACCAACAGCACCAACGTGGCCATCGCCGCCGCCACCACAGAGAACTTCGGGGCGTTGGCCTCCCTGGATTCCTTTGCACCGCTGACTGCAAGTGATCCGGTGGTGCAAGGCAATCCAGCCATGGTCTGGATAGCTGCTGAGCCCGGGCTGAAAGCCGCCGAACTGATGACCATGCGGACCGAGATCGCCACGGCCCTGCACCTTCAGGAGCACCAGGTCTCCGGCGCCGTCCTGGAAAAGGCCATGTTTGGCCAGGTCATCGACATGCTGCTGCTGGTGGTCACCGGGCTGCTTGCCGTGGCGGTGTTCATCGCGTTGATCGGTGTGGCCAACACGCTTTCCCTGTCAGTGCTGGAGCGGACCCGCGAGAACTCCCTGCTGCGGGCCCTGGGCCTGACGCGTGGACAGCTGCGCGGCATGCTGGCCCTGGAGGCCCTCCTCATTGCCGGGGTTGCGGCCATCATCGGTTCGGTGCTGGGCGCGGTTTACGGCTGGGCCGGTGCACAATCAGCCTTGGGCTCCTTCACCCAGGTCACGGCCGTGATCCCTTGGGGCCAGATCCTGGCGGTGGTGGGCGTTGCCGCCGTCGCCGGGCTGCTAGCCTCGGTGATTCCGGCCCGCCGCGCCGCGAAGCTCTCCCCCGTTGAGGGCCTGGCCATGGACTAGCCCCTCCGGCCAACAATGACCCCGCTCCCGCTTTCTGCTCACGACATCCCGGGAACAGAAATTGCCGCCGCTCCCCCATTTTGCCGCAGCTCTACCTGTGGCATTATGCGGCAGCGGCGGCATTTTCCGCGGCTGGGCCGGAATCCGCCTTGTGGATCACTGGGATTGGTTATCCACAGAAGCGGATTTGCCCCTTTCCTGGGGCCGAACTTGGTGAAACGCTGGATGGCATGAACAATCCGCGCCTGATCCTTCCGTCCGACTTGAGGCTGGTGGGACACGATTCAAGGAAATTGGCCCAGCTCCACAACAAGGGCGAGTTGGTGCGAATTCGCCGCGGCGTCTACGCGAAGACCACCGACTGGAACAACTCGTGCCCGGCGCAGCAGTACGGGCTGCGGGCAGCAGCATTCCAGGCACTGGCCTCCCGGCAACCTGTGCTGTGCCATGCGACGGCTGCACTCCTATGGGGTCTGTGGATTGTGGGAATGCCGGCAAAGCTGCATGTGGTGACCGAGGTGGCCACGAGTGGCCGCAGCAACAACGGCGTGATCCGCCACGTTGGATCGTCGACTCAGGGCGTGGTGCAATGCGGGCAGTTTCTGCTCACCGATAAACTCACCACCACTTTCTCCTTGATCAAGGCGCTCTCCTTTCCCTACGCAGTGGCAGTATGTGACTCCAGCCTGCGGACCCCGGAACCACGCCATGCCGTCAACCAATTCGCGCAGCCCGGAGCAGATTCGCGCCTCCATGAGACATCGTGGCTAGCTGACGGCCCGCAGGGACCTGCCCTCAGCCTGGCGGACCTTCGAGACGCTGCCGGGCAGCTGGCCAGCAAGGCCGCCCGTGAACGCACTTTGGCCGTCATTAATTTCGCCTCGCACCGTTCCGGCTCCGCCGGCGAATCACTCAGCCGGGCCAAAATGCATCAGTTCGGATTCCCCACACCGGAATTGCAACACCCCTTCAAACTTCTCAACGGACACAACGCCGCCGTGGACTTTTGGTTCGATGAGCAAAAAACGGCCGGAGAATTCGACGGTAAGGGCAAGTACCTCCGCAGCGACTGGGGAGATGGCTTGTCCATTCAGGAGCGCGTTCTCAAGGAAAAGCGGCGGGAGGACCAGATTCGGGCACTGGGTGTGAACTTTGTGCGATGGGATTGGGCAGAAATGATGAACCGGGAGCGGTTTATCGGCCTCTTGCGCCAAGCCGGAATCCCGCAGAAATGACCTGGCCGCGCAGAAATGCCGCCGTTCCCGCATTTTGCCACAGGTCTACTGGCGGCAAAATGCGGCAACGGCGGCATTTTCAAGAACGGGTGGCGGTTACGCCTCCACGGGTGCCGGTTCCTCGTACTTGGGGAAGATCGGCGCCGGAGCGGGCAGCACTGTACCGGCCACCAGGGGTGAGGTGAAGGCAGCGAACTGTCGAACGGCGTCGTCCGGGGAAGTCCCCTGCCCCAAAACGTCCAACAGCTTCGCGGCAGCATCCGGCATGACCGGCTGGACCAGGATGGAGACCATGCGCAACACCTCCAGGGTCACGTACAGGACAGTTTCCATGCGGGGCACGTCGGTCTTGCGCAGTACCCACGGGGCCTGGTCGGCGAAGTAGGCGTTGGTGTCGCCTAAAACGTGCCAGATCTTCTCCAGCGAGCCGTGGAAGTCCTGCACCTGGTAGGCCGCGCGGGACTGCTCCAACAGTGCGGCGGCCGCAGCCAGGATCTCCTCGTCCGCCTCGGTGAACGCGCCGGGAGTGGGCACGGTGCCCTCGCAGTTCTTGGCCACCATGGACAGGGAGCGCTGGGCCAGGTTGCCCAGGTTGTTGGCAAGGTCGGAATTCATCCGGCTGACCACGGCGTCGTGGTTGTAGGAGCCATCGGCACCGAAGGGAACCTCCCGCAGCAGGAAGAAGCGCACCTGGTCCAGACCGTACTGGGCAACCCACTCGGCAGGGGCCACCACGTTGCCCAAGGACTTGGACATCTTCACGCCGTTGTTGTTCAGGAAGCCGTGGATCATGACGCGCTTGGGCAACTCAAGGCCGGCGGACATGAGGAAGGCGGGCCAGTAGACCGCGTGGAAGCGGGAGATGTCCTTGCCGATGATGTGCACGTCGGCGGGCCAGAATTTCTGGAACGCTGCGGAGTCCACATCAGGGTAGCCCACAGCTGTGAGGTAGTTGGTGAGCGCATCTACCCACACGTACATGACGTGCTTGTCGTTGCCGGGCACGGGAACACCCCAGTCGAAGGTGGTGCGGCTGACCGAGAGGTCCTCCAGGCCGCCCTTGACGAAGCTGATGACCTCATTGAAGCGGGTGCGCGGGGCGCCGAATTCGGGCTGATCGGCGTACAGTGCCAGCAGCCTGTCCTGGTAGTTGGAGAGGCGGAAGAAGTAGCTTTCCTCTTCCGTCCAGGTCAGCTCGGTGTCGGTGACCTTGGAGTAGCGCTTGCCGTCCTCGCGCAGTTCGGTCTCGTCTTCGCCGTAGTACGCCTCGTCGCGGACGGAGTACCAGCCCTCATACTTGCCCAGGTAGATGTCGCCGGCGTCTTCCATCTTCTTCCAGATGGCCTTCGAGGCGGCATAGTGGTCTGCGTCCGTGGTGCGGATGAAGCGGTCGTAGCTGATGCCGAGGGCCTTGTGGGCTTCCTTGTAGACGGCAACGTTGCGGTCCACCAGCTCCTTGGGGGTGACGCCCTCTTTTTCGGCCGTCTGCGCAATCTTCATGCCGTGCTCATCCGTGCCAGTCAGGAACATGACATCGAAGCCGTCCAGGCGATTGAAGCGTGCCATGGCGTCGGTGGCGATGTACTCGTAGGCGTGCCCAATGTGCGGAACGCCGTTAGGGTACGTGATGGCGGTGGTCAGGTAGTAAGGCGTCTTGGCCGAGTCAGTTGATGTCACCTAACGAATTTACCGTGAACCCGGGCGAAACGCCGATTCGTGACCACCCGCACCCTGTGGCCCCAAAACGAACTGACCCGCAGAAATCGACGAAAATCACGTCAAATCCGTGAATTTTCGTCGATTTCTGCGGGTCAGTTGGAAAAGGGGTCAGTCTTCCAGATCCACTTCGCGGGCCATGGTGGCACCGATTTCGGTCTTGATGGAATCCAAAATCGCCTGCGGGACGGCACTGTCGACGGTCAGCAGGGACAGTGCCTGGCCGCCCTCAGTGTTACGGGCAACCTGCATGCCGGCGATGTTGATGCCGTTCTCGCCCAGGAGACGGCCCAGGGTGCCGATGACGCCGGGGCGGTCCGCGTAGGAGATGACCAGGAGGTGGTCGCTCATGGGGATTTCGAGGTCGTAGCCGTTGACCGAAACGATCTTCTGGATCTGCTTGGGACCTGTCAGGGTGCCGGAAACGGAGATCTGCGAATCGTCGGACAGCGCGCCGCGGATAGTCAGGACGTTGCGGTAGTCGGCTGATTCCAAGGTGGTGATCAAGTGGGTCTTGATGCCGCGCTGCTCGGCCAACACCGGGGCGTTGACGTAGGAAACCTGCTCGGAGACGATGTCCTTGAAGACACCCTTCAACGCGGAGAGCTCCAAAGCCTTGACGTCGAGGGCCGCGATTTCACCGGCAATTTCAACGTCGATCTGGGTGACGGAGGCGTGAGACAAGGCTGTGAAGATGCGTCCCAACTTCTCGATCAGCGGGATACCCGGGCGAACCTCGGCGGCAATGACACCGCCGGCAACGTTCACGGCATCCGGAACCAGCTCGCCGGCCAGGGCCAGACGCACCGATTTGGCCACGGAGACGCCAGCCTTTTCCTGCGCCTCATCGGTGGAGGCACCCAGGTGCGGAGTGGCAATGACGTTGTCCAAGCCGAGGAAGTCCACGTCGGTGGCCGGCTCCTTGACGAACACATCAATGCCAGCACCGGCGATCTCGCCTTCGCGCAGGGCAATGTTCAAGGCGGCTTCATCGATCAAGCCGCCGCGGGCCACGTTGATGACGTAGGCGGTCTTCTTCATCTTTGCAAACGCCGCGGTGCCGATCATGCCCAGCGTTTCCGGCGTGCGCGGCATGTGGATGGTGATGAAGTCCGATTGTTCCAGCAGCTCATCCAGGGACAGCAGCTGGACGCCCAGGCTGGCCGCGCGGGCTGAGGTGACGTAGGGGTCGTAGGCGACGATCTCCATGCCGAAGGCCTTGGCGCGCTCGGTGATGAGGGCGCCAATGCGGCCCAGGCCGATGATGCCAAGCTTCTTTTCCAGCAACTCGGTGCCGGTGTACTTGGAGCGCTTCCACTCGCCGTTCTTCAGCGCGGTGCTGGCGGCGGGAATGTGGCGGGCCAGGGACAGGATGTGGCCAATGGTCAGCTCGGCGGCGGAGACAATGTTCGACGTCGGGGCGTTGACCACCATGACGCCGGCCTGCGTTGCAGCCTTGATGTCCACGTTGTCCAGCCCCACACCGGCACGTGCAATGACCTTCAAGTTCTTGGCTGCGGCAATGGCCTCGGCGTCCACCTGCGTTGCGGAGCGAACCAGGATCGCGTCGACGTCAACAATGGCAGAAAGCAGTTCGGAGCGGTTCGCCCCGTCGGCATGGCGGATCTCAAAATCGGGACCCAGCGCCTCAATGGTGGCGGGCGAAAGTTCCTCAGCGAGGAGTACTACTGGCTTGGTGGCGCTCACCTGGTGACCTCTTTAGCTTTCGTTTAAGTTCTTGTGGGGATTTTGGTGATGGTTTTTAAGTTGCAATTTCAACAAAAAAGCCGGACTCCAGCTTATGGGAGCCCGGCTTCCTTGCCGTAACAATCGGAGACGACGGCGACGCAAGCGACGTGCGTCACATGGGCCCACGCACCCGAGGGACCCTCAGCAGAGACGCGCCAGCGGCTCTCCTGGGGGAGGATGTGGGGCCATGTGGTTCCGCTAGCGGGCTACGGAGCCTTCGGTGTAGTCGTCGCTGTTGCTGATCCAGGAGAACAGTCCACGCAGTTCGCGGCCGGTGGCCTCGATGGGGTGCTCTTCGCCCTTCTTGCGCAGCGCCATGAACTCAACGCCGCCATTGTCCTGGTCGTTGATGAAGCGCGTTGCAAAAGCACCGCTCTGGATGTCGGCCAGCACGGCCTTCATGTTTTCCTTCACCTCGGGGGTGATGACGCGCGGGCCGGAGACGTAGTCGCCGTACTCTGCGGTGTCGGAAACGCTCCAACGCTGCTTGGCAATGCCACCTTCCCACATGAGGTCAACGATGAGCTTGAGCTCGTGCAGCACCTCGAAGTAAGCGATTTCGGGCTTGTAGCCGGCTTCAGTCAGAACTTCAAAGCCGTACTGCACCAGCTGCGAGGTGCCGCCGCAAAGAACAGCCTGCTCGCCGAACAGGTCGGTTTCGGTCTCTTCGGTGAAGGTGGTCTCGATGACGCCTGCACGGGTTCCGCCGATGCCCTTGGCGTAGGACAGGGCCAGCGCCTTGGCACCGCCGGTGAAGTCCTGCTCGATCGCGATCAAGTCGGGGATGCCGCGGCCAGCTTCGAATTCGCGGCGCACGGTGTGGCCCGGAGCCTTGGGGGCAACCAGGGCAACGTCAACGTCGGCCGGCGGGGTGATGTAGCCGAAGCGGATGTTGAAGCCGTGGCCGAAGAACAGGGCGTCGCCGGACTTCAGGTTCGGTGCAATGTCCTCGGCGTAAACGAAGCGCTGGACCTGGTCTGGGGTCAGGATCATGATCAGGTCGGCTTCGGCCGTTGCCTCTGCAACGCTGAGGACGCGCAGGCCCTCTGCCTCGGCCTTGGCGCGGGACTTGGAGCCTTCCTTGAGGCCAACGCGAACGTCAACGCCGGAATCGCGCAGGCTCAGTGCGTGTGCGTGGCCCTGGCTGCCGTAGCCGATAACGGCGACCTTGCGACCCTGGATGATGGAGAGGTCGGCATCGTCGTCGTAGTACATGTCGGTCACTGTGTAACTCCTTGGTAAATGGTGTCTTGCTGATGGTGAAAAGCATAGGGTGGCCCGATGGGCCTGTGCGCTAGGAGGCGCGAAGCGCCCGGTCGCTCATGGAGCGGGAACCGCGCCCGATAGCCAAGGTGCCTGATTGCACGATCTCCCGGATCCCGAAGGGTTCCAGGACATTGAGCAATGCTGCCAGCTTGTCCGCGTAGCCTGTGGCTTCAATGGTCAATGAGTCTGTGGACACATCCACCACCGAGGCCCGGAAGAGATCTGCAGCTTGGGTGACTTGCAGTCTCGTGGCGGCATCCGCACGTACCTTGACCAGGATGTGGTCCCGTTGCACGGAATTCTCTGAAACAAGTTCAACGATCTTGATGACGTTAACTAGTTTATTCAGCTGTTTGGTGACTTGTTCAATCAAGTCACCGTCGGCGTCGACCACCACTGTCATGCGGGAAATCCCGGCAATTTCTGTGGGGCCCACGGCCAGGGAGTTGATGTTGAAGGCGCGGCGGGCAAACATGCTCGCAACGCGTGTCAACACGCCTGGCTTGTCCTCAACCAGTACGGAAAGAGTATGTCGAGTCATTGTCTAGTCCTCCTCGTCCCACACTGGGGTCATGTTCCGGGCTACCTGAATTTGGTCATTGCTAACACCTGAGGGGACCATGGGCCACACCATTGAATCGGGGCTGACCACGAAGTCGATGATGACCGGGCGGTCGTTGATGGCCAGGGCGGCCTCAATCGTTGCGTCCAAGTCTTCAACGCGTTCGCAGCGCAGGCCAACACAGTCGTACGCCTCGGCCAGTTTCACGAAATCCGGGACCCGGATGGTGTCGTGGCCCGTGTTCAGGTCCGTGTTGGAGTAGCGGCTGTTGTAAAACAGCGTCTGCCATTGCCGAACCATGCCCAGGGAGGAGTTGTTGATAATGGCAACCTTGATGGGGATGTTGTTGATACGGCAGGTTGCCAGTTCCTGGTTGGTCATCTGGAAACAACCGTCACCGTCGATGGCCCACACAACACGGTCCGGGTTGCCCACCTTGGCACCCATGGCCGCCGGCACGGAGTAGCCCATGGTGCCGGCACCGCCGGAGTTCAGCCAGGCCCGGGGGCGTTCGTACTTGATGAACTGGGCGGCCCACATCTGGTGCTGGCCAACGCCTGCGGCATAAACAGCCTCGGGTCCGGTCAGGGCACCGATGCGGGAGATGACGCGCTGCGGGGACATCAGCCCGTCCTCGGGTTCCGTCCAGCCCAGCGGGTAGGTGTCGCGCAGATTGCCCAGGAACGCCCACCAGTCACCGAGGTCAGGGGTGCCGGAGGCGTCGAACTCTGCCTTGACGGCGGCCGTGAGGTCCGGGATGATCTCCTTGACGGAGCCAACAATCGGCACATCGGCTGTGCGGTTCTTGGAGATTTCGGCCGGGTCAATGTCCGCGTGGATGACCTTGGCGTGCGGGGCAAAGCTGCTCAGGACACCCGTGACACGGTCGTCAAAGCGTGCGCCGAGGGTGATGAGCAGGTCCGACTGCTGCAGTGCCGTGACGGCCGAGACGGTGCCGTGCATGCCGGGCATGCCAACGTGCTGGGGGTGTGAGTCCGGGAAGACGCCGCGGGCCATCAGCGTGGTGACAACCGGCGCTCCGGTCAGTTCCGCCAGAACTATGAGCTCCGCAGCCGCATTGCCCTTGAGCACGCCGCCGCCAACATAGAGAACAGGCTTTTTGGCTTCGCGGATCAGGCGGGCCGCTTCACGCAACTGCTTGGCATGGCCGCGGAACACGGGGCGGTAGCCGGGCAGGTCAATGACGGGCGGCCAGGAGAAGGTCATTTGCCCTACCTGGGCGTCCTTGGCCACGTCCACCAGGACGGGGCCCGGGCGGCCGGTGGAGGCGAGGTGGAAGGCCTCGGCCAGCACACGGGGAATGTCATTGGGGTTTGTCACCAGGAATGAGTGCTTGGTGATGGGCATGGTGATGCCAACAATGTCCGCTTCCTGGAAGGCATCCGTGCCGATGACGGCACTGGAAACCTGGCCCGTGATGGCCACCATGGGCACCGAGTCCATGTGGGCATCCATGATGGGCGTGACCAGGTTGGTGGCACCGGGACCGGACGTTGCAATGCACACGCCAACTTCACCGGTGACCATGGCGTAACCCTGGGCGGCATGGCCTGCGCCTTGTTCGTGGCGCACCAGGACGTGATTGAGGGAGGAAGCCATGAGCGGGTCATAGGTAGGAAGGATCGCACCACCGGGGAGACCAAAAATGTCCTTGACGCCAAGCTCTTCAAGCGAACGCACAATTGCCTCGGAGCCGGACATCTGAATGGGAGCCACAACGTTGTTGGGACCCACGACGGCGGAGACTGGGCTAACGGTGCCAACGGCACCTGAGACGGGGCTAGCTTGTGTACCGTGTCCGGAGGACTTGGCTGCCATCAGCGCTGGGCTGGCGGGCGTTCCTTTACTCATCGGTTCTTCCTTTGGGGAACTCATGTTTCTTAGGTGGTGCTTCTTGCGTTGCGTGGAAAGACTGGATGGTCACGCAGTGGTACGAGTTGCCGCTGGTAGTGGAAACAAAAAAACCCCTCAGCCCATGAGGCTCTCATCGAGGGGGTATGCACGTGGTGCGACGCTCTCTCATTGGAGCATCGCGGGGCCATGACCATGGGTGCGGTCACTTTGCGTCACGCGCTAAGGTATGACGACTGGGAGCTTTCGTTGCATATGTGTAGTCTCCCGTTTTCAGCTCTTAAGTGTCAAACGAGCCACGCGAGCATCTCACTATTTGGACATAGTGTCCACAGTCTGGTCAAAGCGCGGAATGGCGGGGAAGTTGGGCCGGTGGGAGCAGACCACTCACGCTGCTCCCACCGGGAATTTTCGTGGCGCTAGCCACAATAGGCCCCCGTTGAGGCACTGTTGACCAACTTGGCGTACTTGGCCAGAACGCCCGTGGTGAATTTGGGTGCCAGCGGCTCCCAGCCAACCTTGCGGGCCTGAAGTTCCGGCCCATCCACCAGAAGGTCAAAGCTGCGCGCTGCGATGTCCACGCGAATCGTGTCGCCGTCGCGCACAAAGGCGATGGGGCCGCCGTCGACCGCTTCCGGGGCAACATGGCCAATGCACAGGCCCGTGGTGCCGCCGGAGAAGCGGCCGTCGGTCAGCAGCAGCACATCCTTGCCCAGGCCTGCGCCCTTGATGGCGCCGGTAATGGCGAGCATTTCACGCATGCCGGGGCCACCCTTGGGCCCTTCGTAACGGATCACCACCACATCTCCTGCGTGGATCTGACCCTTGTCCAGGGCATCGAGGGCACCCTGCTCGCGCTCAAAGACGCGGGCGGTGCCCTCAAAGACGTCCAGGTCGAAGCCGGCACTCTTGACCACGGCGCCTTCCGGGGCCATGGATCCGTGCAGGATGGTGATGCCGCCGGTCTTGTGGATGGGGTTGTCCATGGCGCGCAACACCTTGCCGTCGGGATCCGGCGGATTGATGCTGGCCAGGTTCTCGGCCACCGTCTTGCCCGTCACGGTGAGGCAGTCGCCGTGGATGAGTCCGGCGTCGAGCAGTGCCTTCATAATGACGGGCACTCCCCCGATCTTGTCCACGTCAAACATGACGTAGCGGCCAAACGGCTTCAAATCGCCCAGGTGCGGGACCTTGTCCCCGATCCGGTTGAAGTCGGCAAGGGTCAAATCAACGTTGGCCTCGCGGGCGATCGCGAGCAGGTGCAGCACGGCGTTGGTGGAACCGCCGAAGGCCATGGTGACGGCGATGGCGTTCTCGAAGGCCTTCTTGGTCATGATGTCCCGGGCCCGGATCCCCTTTTCGAGCAGCTTCACCACGGCCATGCCGGACTGGCGGGCGAACAGGTCACGACGGCGGTCGGCGCTGGGTGGGGCGGCCGAACCGGGCAGGGACATGCCCAGGGCCTCGCCGATGCACGCCATGGTGTTGGCGGTGTACATGCCCCCGCATGCGCCTTCCCCCGGGCAGATGGCGCGCTCAATCGAGTCCAGGTCCTTCAGGCTCATCTTGCCGGCGGCGCAGGCGCCCACGGCCTCGAAGGCGTCAATCAGCGTGACCTCCTTCTCCGTGCCATCCTCCAACTTGGCAAAGCCGGGCATGATGGAGCCGGCATAGAGGAACACGCTGGCAAGGTTCAGCCGGGCGGCCGCCATGAGCATGCCGGGCAGGGACTTGTCACAGCCGGCCAGCAGCACCGAGCCGTCAAGGCGCTCGGCCATCATGACGGTCTCCACGGAGTCGGCAATCACCTCACGGGAGACCAGCGAGAAGTGCATGCCCTCGTGGCCCATGGAAATGCCGTCGGAAACCGAGATGGTGCCAAACTGCATGGGGAAGCCGTCGGCGGCAAACACACCCTCCTTGGCGCCCTGGGCCAAACGGTTCAGGGAGAGGTTGCACGGGGTGATCTCATTCCACGAACTCGCCACACCAATCTGCGGTTTCCTGAAATCGTCATCCCCCATGCCCACGGCACGGAACATGCCACGCGAAGGTGAAGCATGGATGCCGTCGGTGACAACCCGGCTGCGGGGCTTGATGTCCGGGCGCCCGTCCGCTGTCCGGACCACGTCGTCTGCTGGCTGGGATGTTTTGCTCTCGGGACTCATGGGGGCAGTCTATGACCTGCGGGGTGACCCAAGCCATAGCTTCGCGGCTCGATTCTTGCCCGCTCCCTCGAGCCCTCCCCGGCCAGCAATGCACAAACACCTCCGTTTTGCCTGACCATGAGCGGCCAAAGGGCGCCCCGCCGGAGCGATTGCTGGCATTCTGCCCGCTGGAACAAAGAGTTTTTCAGGGAATTTTCGTGGCAAAAACCTCTGGATTCCGCGGTTTCTGCACCTTAAAAATGTGATCTGCGCCGCAAATGGCGTTTTCGATTTCACACTCGTCAAAATATCCCGTATAGTTTCATGTCGTTGCGAGGAACACAACGGACACAAACCGAAGAGTTCCCACCGCAGCGAAGAGATGCACCTCTAGCTCAATTGGCAGAGCAATTGACTCTTAATCAATGGGTTTCCGGTTCAAGTCCGGAGGGGTGCACCAAGAAGAACCGCTCCAACACTGGTAACAAGCAGTGTTGGAGCGGTTTTTTATTGCCCAGATTTTGTTGCGGCAAACCTGGCCAGCTAGCGGCCAATGCCCCGGCGGCGGATCAGCAGCAACGCCACGAGCCCAATCACGGCCACACCCACCAGTGCCAGGAACGGCATGGTTGACGGGGAGGAAACCGCCCCTGCCGGCGTGACCGCGGAGACGCCCGAGTACAGCACCATGGTGCCGTCGGCCACCTTTCCATTGCCATCGGCCAAGGTTGCGGCCCCGTCAGCCAGTTGCGTGGTGCCCGCCGACAATTCCGAAGCGCCGGCGGCCAGTGTGGCGTTGCCTTCAGCAAGCTTGGCGCTGCCGTCCGCCAGCGTTGCCGATCCATCGGAGAGCGCCTTGCTGCCGAACAGCAAACCGGAACCGGCAGTGCCGGGATTTCCATTGACGCCCTCATTGAGCTTTTCCGTTCCGGCCAACAGTTTGGCAGCACCCAGTCCCAGGTGTTCGGTGGCGTACAGCAGTCCGGGGCGGTCAGGATCTCCGGGCACCCCGTTCATACCTGTCACCAGCTTCTGGGTCCCCTCAGCCAGCTTGCTGGACCCCGCCGACAGGGACGAACTGCCGGCGGCGAGGGCCTGGACGCCATCTAGCAGCCCCGGCTTGGCCGCCGTGCCGGCGAGCCCGGCAGCGATCTTCGTGGTTCCCTCGGCGAGCTGTGCCGTACCGGCAGAAAGGGCGCCGGATCCTTCGCTCAGTGCCTTGACGCCCTTGAGCAGGCCGGGATTGCTGGGATCGTTCGGATTGCCGTTGACACCGTCGGCGAGCTTTCGCGTTCCGGCATGGAGGGTGGTGGTACCGGCCGCAAGTTGTTGTGTCCCCACAGCCAGTGTTGCGGCTCCGGCAGCGAGTTGCTTGGTGCCCGCCACCAGGCCCGGATATTGGGCGTTTCCGTCAATGCCGTTCAAGCCAACCGCCAGCTGGCCCGTCCCCGCGGCGAGCTTCGCAGAGCCGGCAGCCACTTGTTGGGCACCAAAAACCACTCCCGGGCTGGCCGGGTCCACGCTATTCAGCTTCATGCTCAGGACACCAAACCCGGCCACCAGATTCTGGCTGCCCTGGCTCAGCGAACTGCTGCCTTCCGCCACGTGCCTGCTTCCGTCGGCCAGCCGCTGAAGGTCGGCCAGGAGCTCTCCCACGGGAACGCTGGGATTGGCTTTTGCCAGGTCCAGGATTTTTTGCACACCGGCACTGACGTCCGCGGCTGCCCCTGAGATTTTTGCCGCGCCGACGTCCAGCCGCTTCGCCCCGTCCGCCAGGTTGTGCGGATCGGCACCCGAGGCCGACGGCGTGAGCCCCGCCGCCAGCTGGCTGGCTCCGGCCGCCAGTCCCTGCGTTCCGGCGGACAGCGTTTGCGCTCCCGCGGCGGCAGCAACGGCCCCGTCGCCCAGGCTTTGGGCGCCCTTGGCTGCAACGGCCAGGCCCGCGTTCAACTGTTGGGCACCGGTGTTGATCCCGGCCGAGCCCAGAACCAGCGCGGCGGCGCCGCCCTCCACCGCGTTGACTCCGGGTGCCAGCTGAGACACTCCTGTCGCGATCTTTTCGGCGCCCACGTTCAAGGCGTTGCCGCCGGCCGCCAGGTCCTGCGCACCCTTGTTGGCAGCGAATATACCGGGGGCAAGCTGGTTCGCCACACCGTCGGCGATCGTGGCTGCTCCAACGTTCAGGGCAGCGCTGCCGTTAGCCAGCTGCGTGGCACCATCGGCAGCCGAGAAGACGCCCGGCGCCAGCTTGTTGTGAACGTCCACCGACGTTTTGCCGGCGCCCGAGGCCAACGCCCCGGCGCCTTCATTGGCAGCGAGGATTCCCGGGGCCAGTTGGCTTTGGACACCGCTATGGAGCGCTGCGGCCCCGGCGGAAAGCGTGCTGGCACCGGCGCTGGCGGCCCCGGCGCCCTTGGCTGCCGCGGCTGCGCCGGCGTCCAGTTTCAGGGCACCGTCATTGACGTCACCGGCACCATTTTTGAGCTTCTCGGCACCTGCTGATGTGAGCTTGGTTCCGTCGTGGAGCTGTGACGCGCCGGCGGCAATCCTGGTGGTGGTCAGGACAAAGAACACCACCAGGGCAAGGACCACAACGATCAGCAGGAGGTGGAGGGCATAGTGTTTCTTGACCGATGGATGGCTCGGCGTGCGTGGCGTGCTGGCAGACATGGGCAATTCCTCATCGTGGGGCGGGTGTGATGTAGCTAACATTTCTTTGCTACTGGTGAGTAACATACAGTCATGACCACCGTCCGCGTCAAGGCCTTCCCAACTATCCGGTGAAGGCCCTATAGTTATCTGCCCACACTGACCCATCACCCGGACCCCGGCATTGTCCGCCAGCAGGGCACACCTTCCCGGTACGCTGGCCGATTTAGGCACCAGCGTCACGTCGCCTAGGCTGAAAATAGTGCCCCAAAAAATATTTGGACAGCGATTCCCTGGCGAGCAGGGCGCAACCACAAGGAGTTTTTCCGTGACTGACCGCTTGATCCCTGGCGACACCGCCCCCAGCTTCACCCTGCCCAATGCTGCCGGCGGTACAACGTCCTTGGCGGATTTTTCCGGGCGCCACGTGATCTTGTACTTTTATCCCGCAGCCATGACGCCGGGGTGCGCCAAGCAAGCCTGCGATTTCCGCGACAATTTGGCGTCGCTGCAGGCCGCAGGCTACGCAGTGGTGGGCATCTCCCCGGATCCCGTGGAAAAGCTGGCCCGCTTTGCGGAAAAGGAAGGCCTCACCTTTGAACTCCTGAGCGATGTGGACCACGCGGTGGCGGAGGCCTACGCGGCCTGGGGTGAGAAGAAGAACTATGGCAAGACCTACCAGGGCCTGATCCGTTCAACCATTGTCATTGATGCCGACGGAAAAGTGGCGGTGGCCCAATACAACGTCCGGGCAACAGGCCATGTTGCCAAACTTCGCAGGGACCTGGGACTCTCCGTAGCCGCGTAGGACCGCTCCCCCAACCCGCGAGCCCATGCAAAAGGCCCCGCCGATTTTCATCGGCGGGGCCTTTGTGTTGGTGCGCAAGAGGGGACTTGAACCCCTACGCCCGAAGGCACAGGTACCTAAAACCTGCGTGTCTACCAATTCCACCACTCGCGCGGGTGCATTGAAGCATGAACAATACTACCGGCTCCGTGCGGGTGCTCCCGACCACCGCGCCCGCACCTCCGAGGAACCGTCCAGTAACTCACACTATGATGAGTGGCTGATGGATTAATCGTGCTGCAAGGAGAACTCAAACGTGCCAAGCCCTGCCGGCCCCCAGCACAAGGACACAGTAGTGAAGGTTCCCTGGCGCACAAGCCCGGGCCACACGCCGGTTCAGCGCACACGTCCACGGCGAGCGCCGGCGCGAGGCACTGTGGCCATGGCCGCCGTCGTCCTGCTTTCCCTATCCGCCTGCACGGCGGCGCCTGCACCCACACCCTCAGCCACGGCATCGGCCACGGCCACCGCGGCACCAACAACAACGTTTAATTTTGGTGTTGGCTCGGATCCCTTGGGTTTTGACCCGGCGCTTGTGGAGGATACGGAATCGTACCGGGTGACGCGGCAGGTCCTTGAGGGTTTGCTGACCATTGATCCCGTGACCGGCGCCCCGGCCCCCAGCCTGGCCACCAGCTGGGCCGAGCTCAATGACGGCTTGGCCTATTCCTTTGAGCTGCGCCCGGATGTCACGTTCCACGACGGCACGGCCTTCGACGCGCAGGCGGTGTGCACCAACTTTGAGCGCTGGTACGCCATGCCGCCGGCAACCCGCGGTGACGGCTCCGCCTCCATGTTCAAGCAGGTTTTCCGCGGCTTCAAGGACGACGCTGCGAACTCCCTGTACAAGGGCTGCACAGTGGACGGGCCCTTGAAGGTGACCCTGGGCCTGAACATTCGCTTGACCGGCTTCCTGCAGGCAATGACCCTGCCGGCCTTTGCCATCTCCTCCCCCACAGCTCTGGCGAAGGGTACGGCGGATGTTTTGGATCAGACGTTTGCCGGCAACGTGGTGTCCCGGTACGCATTGCACCCCGTGGGCACCGGACCGTTCACCTTCACCCGGGCCGGCGCTGGCGCCGTGACCATGAACGCCCATTCCGGGTACTGGGGCGAGAAGGGCCACATCGCCACACTAAATTTCAAGACCTTCGACCAGCCGGCCACCCGCCTGGCCGCCCTGGAGGATGGCTCACTGGATGGCTTTGACCCGGTGACGCCCAGCAATTTCGACAAACTCATCAAGAGCGGCAAACAGGTCCTGCAGCGCGACCCCTTCTCCGTCATGTACCTGGGAATCAACCAGAAGGTTCCCGTCCTGGCCGATCAAAAGGTGCGTGAGGCCATTGCCGCGGCGATCGACAAGCAAACCCTTGTCAACAACTACTTCATTGCCGGCACGGCCATCACTGCCCAGTTCATCCCGCCCAAGCTGAGCGGCTTCAACAACAAGGTTCCCGGGATCCTCTACGATCCGGCCAAGGCCAAGGCACTGCTGGCCGAGTCCTCGTACACGGGCCAGGAGCTGAAGTTCTATTACCCCACAAATTCGGCCAGAACCTACCTGCCCTCCCCGGAAAAGGTGTACGCCAACATTGCCACCGAACTGACTGCGGTTGGCTTCAACATCAAACCCGTTCCCGTGCCGTGGAGCGAGGGCTACGTGGCTGCCGTGACCCAGGACGGCGACCACGCACTGAGCCTGTTGGGTTGGAACGGCAGCTACTCGGATCCGGACAACTTTGTGGGCCCCCTTTTCGGTTCTCCCGGTGCGGAACTTGGCCTGGATGATCCCCAGCTGGTCTCCAAAATCACCCGCGCACGCAGCATGCCCAACGGGCCCGACCGCGTTGCCGCGTACGAATCCATCAGCAAGCAGCTCGCCGCAACAGTCCCCGCCGTGCCGATCGCGTTCCCCATCTCCGCCATTGCGCTCTCGGACAAAGTGATCTCCTACCCGCTCAGCCCGGTCCTGAATGAGGTCTTCAACCATGTGGTGCTGGCGCCCACAACAGGCTGATTCCGAACGGGCACCGGCAAGCCCCATTGTGTGGATTTACGCATGGCGCACGTACCGCGATACGCTTCTACCGCTAGGAAGAGCCTCTACCGGAGTTGACTGTGACCTTCATTTCGAACACCAAAGACGCTGACGTTGTCCTCATCGGAGGCGGCATCATGAGCGCCACGCTGGGCACCATGCTCAAGCAACTCGAACCAAACTGGAAGATTGTGCTGTTTGAACAGCTCGATACTCCGGGATTGGAATCATCAAGCCCGTGGAACAACGCCGGCACCGGCCACTCCGCGCTCTGTGAGCTTAACTACTCCCCGGCGGCCGCCGACGGTTCGGTGAACCCGGCCAAGGCCATCAACATCAACGAGCAGTTCCAGCTCTCACGCCAGTTCTGGGCGCACCTGGTGGACCAGTCGCTGATCGGCTCCCCCAAGGGGTTCATCAACACGGTTCCACACATGAGCTTCGTCATCGGCGAGGCGCACAGGAAGTTCCTCAAGGCCCGGCACGAGGCTCTGTCGCCCAACCCCGTTTTTGCTTCCATGGAGTACAGCGAAGACCCCGCAACCATCGCCCAGTGGGCTCCCCTGGTCATGAAGGGCCGCAACCCGGCCGAAAAGGTGTCAGCCACCCGTGCCGCCGAAGGCACCGACGTGGACTTTGGCGCCTTGACCCGTGAGCTGATCGGCTACATGGACACCAACGGCGTCGAAGTGAACTACGGCACCACAGTCACAGACCTTTCACGCACCACCGACGGCGGCTGGGATGTAGCCCTCAAGCACCCCGCCTCCGGTGAGCACGGCAAGGTCAAGGCCAAGTTTGTCTTCATCGGCTCAGGTGGCGGCGCCCTGCACCTGCTCCAGCGCTCGGGCATCCCCGAGGGCAAGGGCTTTGGCGGATTCCCGGTTTCGGGCCAGTTCTTCCGTTGCACCGACCAGACGATTGCCGCCAAACACAGCGCCAAGGTGTACGGCCAGGCTTCGGTGGGCGCGCCCCCCATGTCCGTGCCGCACCTGGACACCCGCTACGTTGACGGCCAGCGCTCACTGCTGTTCGGCCCGTACGGCGGCTTCTCCACCAAGTACCTCAAGACCGGCAGCTACATGGACCTCCCCGGCTCCATCCGCCCCAACAACATCATCCCCATGTTGGCTGTTGGCAAGGACAACCTTGACCTGGTCAAGTACCTGGTGGGCGAGGTGACCAAGTCCCGCGGCGGCAAGGTTACTGCCCTCCACGAGTACTTCCCCGAAGCCGAGGGCAAGGACTGGGAGCTCATCACGGCCGGCCAGCGCGTGCAGATCATCAAGAAGGATGCCAAGAAGGGCGGCGTGCTGCAGTTCGGCACCGAGGTCATCACGGCGGCCGACGGAACCATCTCGGCCCTGTTGGGCGCCTCCCCGGGCGCCTCAACGGCCGTGCCCATTATGCTTGAGCTGTTGCAGCGTTGTTTCCCACGCAAGTTCAAGCTGGAATGGCAGGATTCCTTGCGTGGCATGATGCCCACTTACGGCACCAAACTCAACGATGACGCGGATCTTTTTGAAAAGAGCCTGGCCGCCACGGCAGCTTCTTTGCAGTTGAAGACGGAAAAAGCCTAAAGTTCCCTCGCAGTGCCGGGTGGAACCGGCATGACTTACGTGGGAGCGTGCTGATGTTTAGTTTGGCAAAAATGTCCCTGGGCAACCGGGCGTTGATTGCCCTGATCACCATCTTTGCGATGGTTTTTGGGGTCATCACGCTCGGTTCGCTTAAGCAGGAACTGATCCCCAGCATCGAATTTCCGCAAATCACAGTTGTCTCGGCCATGCCCGGCGCGTCCCCTGCCGTCATTGACAAGCAGGTCAGCGAACCCCTCGAAGCTGCCCTGAACGCCGTCGAAGGCCTCGAATCGAGCACCTCCACCTCACGCAGCGGCATCTCCACCATCAATTTGGCCTTCGCCTACGGCACCAATCTTGACCGGGCGCGGAACCAGATTGACCGCGCCATCTCCAATGTGAGCGGGCGCCTGCCCGACGGCGTTACGCCCCAGCCCATCGCCGGCAGCATCGCCGATTTCCCCATCGTCTTTTTGGCTGTTTCCTCCGATCAGGATCTGGCCGCCCTTAACACCGACCTAGCCCGTGTTGCCGTGCCCAGGTTGTTGAAGATCGACGGCGTGCGAGGCGCCGAGGTGAGCGGCGCCAACTCCCAGCACATCGCCATTGTGCCGGACCCGGCCAAAATGGCCGCCGCGGGCGTCAACCCCGGCACCATCGCCAAGGCCCTGAGCAACAACGGCACCCTGGTTCCCGTGGGTTCCCTCGACACCGGCAACCTGACCTTGTCCATCCAGGCCGGCAGCCCTGTCGACTCCCTGGACGCCGTCAAGGCGCTGCCCCTGGCCAGCACCCCCGTCCCCGGCGCGGCCCCCGCCAGCACTCCCCCCACCATCGCCTCCGTTGCCAGCGTCGGCCTGGCCGATGACCCCACCACCTCCATCACACGCACCAACGGTGAGCCCACCCTGGCGCTGTCCATCACCAAAAAACCTGCCGCGGACACTGTTTCCCTGTCCCAGCAGATCTCGGCTGAACTGCCGGGCTTGGCCGCCTCGCTGGGCAACAACACCACCTTCACGACAGTCCTTGACCAGGCCCCCTTCATTGAAAAATCCATCCACGACCTCACGGTGGAGGGTTTGCTGGGGCTGGGGTTCGCCGTCGTCATCATCTTGATTTTCCTCATGTCGGTGCGGTCCACCCTAGTCACAGCCATTTCCATCCCGCTCTCACTGCTGGTGACGTTCATTGGGCTGTGGGCCACGGGATATTCGCTGAACATTCTCACCCTGGGCGCGCTCACCATTGCCATTGGGCGGGTGGTGGATGACTCCATTGTGGTGATCGAGAACATCAAGCGGCACCTGAGCTACGGCGAGGACAAGAAGACTGCCATCCTGGCCGCCATCAAGGAGGTTGCCGCTGCCATCACCGCCTCCACGCTGACCACGGTGGCCGTGTTCTTGCCTATTGCGTTTGTGGGAAGCCTGGCCGGGGAACTCTTCCGCCCCTTTGCACTCACCGTCACCTTCGCCCTGCTGGCCTCACTGCTGGTGTCGCTGACCATTGTTCCCGTGCTGGCGTACTGGTTCCTGGCGTCGCCCAGCGCTGCCGGTGCCGCGGACGACGCCGGAACCCCCTTGAGCGGGCAGGCGCTGCTGCGCGCCGTGGAGGAGAAGGAACGTTCTTCCTGGCTGCAGCGGGGCTACCTGCCCATCCTGGCCAAGACGCAAAAGCACCCCGTGGTGACCCTGCTAGCCGGCGGCATGGTGCTGGCGGCAACCCTGGCCATGACGCCGCTGCTGCCCACCAACCTGCTGGGTAACACGGGTCAGAACAGCTTGAGCATCCAGCAGGACATGCCGCCGGGAACCAGCCTGGAGGTCACGGACACAGCCTCGCAAAAAGTGGAGTCGGTGCTGCGCGGCATTGACGGGGTCACCGACGTCCAGGTGACGGTGGGCAACGCCTCCGGTGGTTTCTCGGCTCTGCTGTCCTCCGGTGCTTCCAGCGCCGCGTTCCAAGTCATCACCAATCCGGATGCCGATCAAGTCAAACTGCAGGCAACCGTGCTGGCCGCCATCGACGACATCACCGACGCCGGCACCATCACCCTGGGCTCGCAAGGCGGCGGCTTCGGCACCTCAAATTCGGTGGACATCACCGTCAAGGCCACCACGGGCGCCGGGCTGCAGGAGGCCAGCGATCTGTTGGTCAAGGCCATGGCGGGGGTTCCCGGCTCGCAGTCCGTGGACAGCAACCTCAGCGGATCCCAGCCGGTGGTGCAGGTCAGTGTTGACAGGGCCAAGGCCGTTGCCGCCGGCCTGGACGAGCAGCAGATCACGGGCCTGCTCGCCGCCACCGTCAGCCCCATCCCGGGCGGCACGGTGCGCATCGACACCACCGACTACAAAGTCCAAATTGGTGTTGGCACCCAGTTCGATTCCGTGGCAGCGCTGGCTGCCGCCCAGCTCCCCACAGCCGCCGGCCCCGTTCCACTGTCCGCCGTGGCCACCGTGGCGGAGGTTCAAGCACCGCTGACCATCACCTCCTCCAACGGCCAGCGCACCGCCACGGTGTCAGTGACTCCCGAGGGTGACTCCCTGGGGTCCCTGAGCGCCGAGGTGCAAAAGCGTTTGGATGCCACCACCCTGCCGGGAGGTGTTGTCGCCACCCTCGGCGGTGCCGCAACCCAGCTCAACGAATCCTTCTCCCAGCTGGGCCTGGCCATGCTGGCGGCCATCGCCATTGTCTACGTGATCATGGTGGCCACCTTTAAGTCCCTGATCCAGCCGCTGATCCTGCTGGTTTCCATCCCCTTCGCGGCCACCGGCGCCATCGGCTTGCTGCTGATCACGCGGGTGCCGCTTGGCCTGCCGTCACTCATTGGCATGCTGATGCTGGTGGGTATTGTGGTCACCAACGCCATTGTGCTCATTGACCTGATCAACCAATACCGGCAGCCCTCCGGGGACAGGCCCGCCATGAACGTGGCCGACGCCATTGAACATGGTGCCCGCCAGCGCCTGCGCCCCATTCTCATGACGGCGCTGGCCACCATCTTTGCCCTGACCCCCATGGCGTTGGGGCTGACAGGTGGCGGCGGCTTCATTTCCCAGCCGCTGGCCATTGTGGTGGTGGGCGGGCTGATTTCCTCCACGGCGCTGACCTTGATCCTTGTGCCGGTGCTGTACCGACTCGTGGAGGGCCGCAAGGAACGCCACGACCTCATCAAGGCGCTCAAGGTGGTCCACACGCCGAGCCCGGGTGGTTCCACCGCCGGTTCCTCGGGCGCGGTGCCACCCATGGAAGCCAGCTCCGCCTTCCAGGATTGGACCACCGGGGCCATCCCCAAGGTCCGTGGCCGCCGCTCAGCAGACTGACCCCCTCCGCTTTCCATCTGTGTAGCAGTTATTGGATCAAAATGGCCATTTTTAGGCTGATTTGATCCAACAACTGCTACACAGATCTAGGCGGGCTGGGGCTGTGGATAACCTTCAGCGGGATTGCGCAAAAGTTGTCATGATGGAGCCATGCCACCCCTTGACGGTTTGCCCACGAATCTTCTTTCGTCCCCCTTTACTGTTGCCGAAGCCCTCGACGCTGGAGCCAGCTACGGGGCACTGTGCCACCGCGATGTAGTGACGCTGAGCCGCGGCATCAAAACCTTGAAGAACGACGCCGATGTCCCGCTTGCGCTGCTGACCCGCCCGTACACCGTTGTCACCGGATACTCCGCGGCCTCTCACGCCACGGCCTTCACCATTTGGGAAATGCCGGGCTTCCTGCCTGACGCGGATCACGCCAAACTGCACATCTCGCGCCAGTACCCGCACGCGATTGCACGCCGGCGCGGGGTCATCGGCCACCGAACCATGTTCTGCGACGAC
Source organism: Arthrobacter sp. HLT1-20 (assembly GCF_054510895.1). Classification (NCBI taxonomy): domain Bacteria; kingdom Bacillati; phylum Actinomycetota; class Actinomycetes; order Micrococcales; family Micrococcaceae; genus Arthrobacter; species Arthrobacter sp. HLT1-20. Next base: position 61,036 of record NZ_JBTNDR010000011.1, read on the forward strand.
GAAGTCTGCTGTGTAGGCGGCCTGTGGATCACCACTCGGGCAAGGACGTGGCTGGACTGTGCCCGCAAGATGTCCATTGAGGAGTTGGTGGTTGCCGCAGACCACCTGATCCGCATTCCACGTCCTGATTTTGAGGGACGCACGGCACCTTACGCAACTGTCCACGAGATCGAAATCATGTTGGCGCGGCACCGCGGAACTCCGGGGATCATCAAAGCACGAGAGGCCCTGCGATTGGCCCGTGTGGGCTCCGATTCGCCACAGGAGACCCGGCTCCGCCTAGCGTGTGGGTATGCCGGACTGCCCGAACCGTTGCTGAACATTGCAACCACCCTGTGCAACGGGGCCGAACGTACACCTGACCAGTCGTATCCGGAGTACAAGGTGGCCGCTGAATACGACGGCGACACCCACAATGACCCGCTGCAAGTTGAACGGGATGTTCGGCGCCAGGAGGACTACAGCCGCGCAGGCTGGACAGAGGTGCGCATCATGAAACGCCACATGGCAGGGGATGCCAAGGAGGCGGTGCGAAAGATCCGCAACGCCCTGTATGACAGAGGCTGGCGCCCCACCCCCAATCTGTGATCCAGTTGTTGGACGAAAAGTGCCCATTTTCGCCCAAATCGGTCCAACAACTGCCACATAGATCTTAGGAGGTGGGGAGGGTGGGGCCGAAGGCCAATTTGGGCACAAAGTACAGGGCCACGGCGGCCACCAGTGCCGTCACACCGCAGATGGTCCACACCAGCATGTATCCCTCCAATGGCGCGGCCGTGCTCCCTGCCCCTGCCGTGAGGGATCCCAGCGCCTGCCCGGCCAGGGCAATGCCAAACACGCAGGAGGCAAACGCACCACCAATGGTCTTGGTGGCATTCGTGAGCCCGGTGGCCATGCCTGTCTGGGTCAACGGTGCGGCAGCCGCGGCCGCCGACGGCAGTGCGGCCACCAGCGCGCCGCTGCCAATCCCGGCGATGGCCATGTTGGTCAGCACCTGGCTCATGGATGTGTGAAATGGCAGGAACAAAAGGTAACCCACAGCAACGAGGACGGCTGCACTCATCAACGTGATTCTCGGCGTCGTCCATCGCGTGACCAGTGGATACAGCAGCGCACCCACCAGCAGCCCCAGGACGTACACGCCGATGAGGATGGAGACCAGCCCGGAGCTGGCGCCGAGTCCGTAGCCGACCTCATCGGGGTTGGTGCGGGCAAAGGTGGACAGCGGTGCCTGCGCGCCGAGCACCGAGACGCCAAACAGGAACGCCGTCAGCTGCACGGGCCACATACTGGGCTGGCGCAGCAGCCGGATGTCAATCAGCGGGTCCTTGTGGCCCAGCTCGTAGCGGGTGAAGGGCACCAGCGCGGCAATGCCCAGCACGACGGCGGCCCAGGCCCACCAGGTGCCGGGGCCGTTGATGCGCATGAACGTCAGTCCGGCCGTGATGAGCAGCAGCCCGGTGGAGAGCAGTGTCAGGCCCATGAGATCAAGCCGCCCACCGGTGCGGTTCTCAGACTCCGGCACCCCAAAGAGGATCACAAAGAAGCAGAGCGTGACGGCTATGGCCGGGATCGTCAGCACCAGCCATAGTTTGTCGGCAAAAATGCCGCCCAGGAAGCCGCCGGCGAGTGCTCCGACAATCACGCCCACCTCGAGCCCGGCCACCAGAATGCCGGCTGATTTCCGGGTCAGCGCGGCCCCGTCGGGACGCTGGTGCGAGCGGCTGTAAATGAGGGCGATTTCCAGCGGCAGCCAGACCACATAGAAGCCCTGCAGGGCCCAGGCGATGATGAAGATCCAAAAGTTGGGGGCAAACGCCACGCCCCAGGAGGCTGCTGCCGTCAATGCCGTGGAGATCAGCAGGACCTTGCGGTGGCCGATCATGTCGCCCAGCTTGGCCAGCACCGGCACCACCAGGGCACTGACCATGAGCTGGGCGGCTTCGAACCAGTTGACGTCGGCGTCGTGGATACCCAGGAAGCGGGCAATGTCCGTCAGCAGCGGAGTGTAGTAGCCCTGCAGGATGCCACTGGTCAGTTCCACCAAAACCAAAAAGCCCACGATGGCCGTGGCCGTGGGGGCCAGGCGAACAGTGTTACCGGCCAGGCCCGTGCGCAATGAAGCCATTGCCATCCTCCGCAGCTACGTGTGGCATGCCTTACATGCCACTTGAGAGCATCCTAGTACCCGCCGGTAACAGGCGTGGGTATTGCCCGCATTTTGCCCCGCACCAACCGGCATTTCCAGCGGGAACATTTTGACGACCCGCAGGGTTGAACCGTATATTAGATACAAACGCATATATCTCCCGGGGATCCCGGGGATTCAAAGGAGCACATCATGCAGTTCGGCATATTCAGCGTAGGCGACGTCACCCTGGATCCCACCACCGGCCGCACTCCCACCGAGCATGAGCGCCTGAAGGCCATCACCACCATTGCCAAACACGCCGAGGACGTGGGCCTGGACGTCTTCGCCACGGGCGAGCACCACAACCCGCCGTTCTACCCCAGCTCCCCCACCACCATCCTGGGCTACATTGCGGCGCAGACCGAGAAGATCATCCTCTCCACCACCACAACACTGATCACCACCAATGACCCCGTGAAGATCGCCGAGGACTTCGCCACCCTCCAACACCTTGCCGACGGGCGTGTGGACCTGGTGCTGGGCCGCGGCAACACCGGCCCCGTCTACCCCTGGTTTGGCAAGAACCAGCAGGACAGCGTTGAACTGACGGTTGAAAACTACGCCCTGCTGCGCCGCCTGTGGGACGAGGAGGTGGTGAACTGGGAAGGTAAGTTCCGCACCCCGCTGCGCGGTTTCACAGCAACTCCCCGCCCGCTCGACGGCGTTGCCCCCTTTGTCTGGCACGGCTCCATCCGCACCCCACAGGTTGCCGAGATCGCCGCCTACTACGGTGACGGCTTCTTCGCCAACAACATCTTCTGGCCCAAGGAGCACTACCAGCAGCTCATTGGCCTGTACCGCGAACGCTATGAGCACTACGGCCATGGCCAGGGGGACCAGGCCATTGTTGGCCTGGGCGGGCAGTTCTTCATCCGGCCCAATTCCCAGGACGCCGTCAAGGAGTTCCGGCCCTACTTTGACAATGCACCCGTCTACGGCCACGGACCGTCCATGGAGGACTTTACCTCCCAGACCCCGCTGACAGTTGGCAGCCCACAGGAGCTCATTGAGAAGACCCTGACGTTTCGCGACTACTACGGCGACTACCAACGCCAACTGTTCCTGGTGGACCACGCCGGCCTGCCGTTGAAGACTGTCCTTGAGCAGCTTGACCTGTTTGGCTCCGACGTCCTGCCAACCCTGCGCAAGGAATTCGCCGCGAACCGGCCGGCACACATCCCGGACGCACCCACCTTCGAGGCCCGGCGCGATGCAGCCCACGCCGCTGCCAAGAATTCCGCCAGCAGCCAGCTGGGAGTGAAGTAGCATGTCTGCCGCAGCACACCGCCGGCTCGCCACTGACGCCTGGGAGTCGCTACTGCGCTCCCAGGTGGCCGTCATGCGCGAACTCCACAAGGAACCGAACTTCAAGAAGCTGGGCAGCCGCGAGTATGACGTGCTGTACAACCTGTCGCGCTGCCCTTCGGGATGGCTGCGCCTGAACGAACTCAACGACAACGTGCTGCTGACCCAGCCCAGCATTTCCCGCATGGTGGATAGGCTTGAGGCTCGGGGCCTGATCCGGCGCAAGACGGCCGAGGACGACAGGCGCGGGGTGCTCATTGGCTTGACCGAGGCCGGTGCGGCGCTGCAGAAGGAAGTGGGCCGGGCCCATGTCCACAACATCCTGGACATCATGGAGACCGCGCTGACGGACGACGAGATGCGCACCCTGCTGGAATTGGCCGGCAAGCTGCGCGAATCGGTGGCCGGGCGGTAGCGGAAGGGGCACGTCGCAATACCCGAACCAGGCTCTGAAGGCGCCATGACCCGAACGTAAACTCGCAATTGCAGAGGGAGATGGCGCCGCATGACCCCTGTTTCCCCACAGATCTCGGCGCGGTTGGTGAATGATCCGCGAGGAGTCCAGTGTCTGCACAAGAAGCAACGGGAACAAAAAATTCGGCGTCACGGCAGGTGCTCCTCCTGGGTCTCCTGGGTGCCATCCAGGTTTCCGACCCGCTCATCTCCACCCTGACACTGGTCAAGGCCTCGGATGAGCTGAATTTTTCGGCATCCCTGCAGGCGCTGGCCGCCGGCATCTCCACCTTCGCACTGGCTGCGACGGTGATCCCCGGCGGCGTTCTGGCAGACCGCCTGGGTCGCCGCCAGGTTCTGGCCTTCTCGCTCCTGCTCGCGGCAGCCGGGCAGCTGGTGACGGCCTTGGGCGCCGATTCGCTGCTGTTCCTGCTGGGCCGTGTCATCTCCGGTGTTGCCCTGGGCATCACCTTCGCCGCAGCGTACGGCATGATCCGCGACGTGGCTGCCGAAGGCGACAGGGGCCCGGCACTGGCCAAATTCAACATTGCCAACACCGTTTTCCCCCTCATGGTGGTGGTGTTGACCGGCCCGCTCGCTGCCGTGAACTGGCGCCTGGCCTACCTGATTCTGCCGGTGGTGTCCCTCGTGGCCTTCCCCCTGGCCCTGCGTTTACTGCCCAAGGTGCCCAAGGTGGCTGCAGGACGGCCTGACTACCTGGGCATGGTGCTCGTGGCGTTGGGTGTGGTTGGCTTGCTGCTGGGCATCAGTGCAGCCGGCGGCGGGATCGGGTCCCCGGCGTTCTGGCTGCCCATCGTCTTGGGCATCGCAGCCCTTGCCTCCTTTGGCATCTATGCCAGCCGTGCCGCATCTCCGGTGTTCCCGGTCAAACTACTGACCCACCCCGCATTTCTGGCGGCCGTGGTCATGGGTATTTTCTACAACTTTGCCAGCTCGGCCGCCAGCCAGATGTCCAGCAACTACTGGCAGTACATCCTGCACATGCCCACGGCTTTGGTCGGTCTGGCCGCCCTACCCACGGTGGTTACGGCCGTGTTCTCCGCCGTCGTCGCTGGCGGGATGATCAAGCGCGGAACCCCCAACACCGTCATTGCCGGTGTTGGCTACGGGCTGATTGCGCTCTCCTTCGTCTCCTTGTTCCTGGTCAAGGCGACCTCCCCCTACCTGATCTTTGTGCCCACCCTGCTGTTGAGCGGCTTTGGCATTGCCATGGTCTCCATCCTGCAAAGCACGCTCTTCCTGCGCCTGGCACCTGCCAGGTTCTTTGGCCCCGTGACCTCCAGCAAGACCGCCGTGGGCCAGTTCGGCTACTCCCTGGGACTGACCGGGACCACCGTGCTGGTGGGCATCTTCACCCTCAAGGGGGTGGACCGCGCCAGCGGTGGGGCCGTGTCCGGCGACGGCGCCTGGGATGACGTCACCTCCTACCTTGCCAGCGGCACCACGAAGAACGCGGGCCTGGCAAAAATCCCGCACGATGTCCTGGCCGGGATTTACGCCCAGGCCTTCGTCTGGACGTCCCTGATTGCTGCCGCGGTGGTTGTCGCGGCCGGGATTGTTGTCTACCTGAACCTCCGCTCGCCCCGGGCCGGGATGTCCTCCGAGGAACTGCTGGGGATCGACCCCGACGTCACAGCCACACCCGCCACAGCTGCCAACTAGCCTGCACCGCACCACCTAAGGAGCACCGACTTGAAAGATAAGATTCTCACCGCCGACCACATCATCACCATGGACGACGCCGTCCCCCGCGCCACCGCTGTGGCCGTTTCCGGGGACACCATCATTGCCGTTGGCACCCTGGCGCACTGCCAGGGTGCGCTGCCCGGCGCAACAGTTGTCAACACGGGCGCCACGGTCCTCATGCCCGGGTTCGTGGAACCCCACAGCCACCCCTTCTTCAGCGGCGTCTCCACCCAGGCGCCCGCCCGGTCGATCGCCCCGTGGGACGCACCCACGTGGGCTGACGTCGAGTCGATCTTTGCCCGGGCCGCCGCCGAAACGGAACCGGGCATTGCCCTGGTTTTCAACGGTTTCGACGCGCTGCTGCACGGACGCCCGGCCCCCACAGCGGCCGATCTGGACGCCATTTTCGGGAACCGCGTGGCAGTGGTGGTGGACAACTCCGGCCATGCCACCTACTTCACCAGCGCCCTGATGGCCGCCAACGGCTGGGACGCTGTCCCGCCGCAGGATCCGGTGGGCGGAAGTTTCGGCCGCACCGCCGACGGGCACCTCAACGGCGTCGCCTACGAGGTCCCGGCCAACACCCTGGTCCTGGGCCCGCTGCTGACGGAACTGGGCGGAAACGTGCTGGCCAGCGCCGCCGAATACTATGCGCTGATGGCCCGCGCGGGCATCACCTCGACCTCGGACATGAGCTACTCCGCCGACCTGCATGAAGGCTACGAGACACTCGCCACCTTGCCTTCCAACCCGCTCCGGGTCAGCATGTGGCAGGTTTCCACCTCCGGCGGCTATGCCGATGACGTGGAGTTCACGGCCTCCCCGAAACTGCTTTTCAAGCAAGGCGTGAAACTCTGGACGGACGGCTCGCCGTGGATCGGCAACATTGCCATCTCCTTCCCCTACCTCGACGGCGCCGTGACCGAGCTGGCCGGGATCAACCCGAAAACAGCCGGCGGGGCATCGTCGATGAACTACACCCGGGCCGAGGTGGACGCCATTTTGGACGAGTGCGCGCCCCTGGGCTGGCAGCTGGCCTTCCACGCCAACGGTGACCTCGCCATCGATTTCGCCCTCGACGCCTACGAGGGGGCCCTGGTCCGGCACGGCCTGCTGGGCGCCGACCACCGCTGGCGCATTGAACATGTGGGGGCCGGGAGCAAGGAACAGTTTGAGCGTGCGGCAGCGCTTGGCGTGCACATTTCGATGGGGCCGTTCCAGTACTACTACTGGGGTGACCTGCTCGACGGCGGCATGTTCGCGCCCGAGCATGGCGCCCGGTGGCAGGCGTTCGGGGATGCCTTCGAATCCGGTGCCTGTGTTTCCTTCCACAACGACGGCTCGGTGTCCCCGCCCACGCCGATCCTCAATGTCCAGACGGCCGTCACGCGACGCACCCGCAGTGGGCTGGTCCATGGCGGGGAGCAGCGCGTGAGTGTTGATGCCGCCTTGCGTGCCCACACCATCAATGCCGCACGCAGCCTGCACCGGGATCAGTTGATTGGCTCGATCACCCCGGGCAAGCTCGCGGACTTTGTGGAACTTGCCGCTGACCCCTATGCGGTGGAGGCGGACAGGCTGGCGGAACTGGCAACCGTGAACGGCACCTGGGTGGGTGGTGAACGGATAGACCTTCAGGCGTTCCTGGCCGCAGCCCGGAACGAAGATCCCGAGCCGCACGGCCATTTGGCCCACAAGCAGCACAGCTGCTGAGCTGCTGAACTGCAAAGGCACCGGGAGCGTTCGCTCCCGGTGCCTTTCATTGTTGCTTTGCCCGGATTGCATTGGGGGATCCGGGCAAAGCGTCAATTGCCCGGCACAGCCGCCGCGGCCTAGCGGAACGCCACCACGTCATCGCCCCAGGCGGCTCGCAGCGCCACGTCGAGGTCGTTGACGGCCCTGTCATTGCTGTCAATGACAAGGCTGGCCCGGTTTTGCTCCTCGTAGGCTTCCCAGTTCGGTTCCCCCGGCAGGCCCTGCGGCTCCCCCGCAGTTGCAAAGGCCAGCCAGCGGTGCTGCATGCGCGCCGATACTGCCCGGGCGGTCCGCAGCCCGCCCAGCTTGTAGGTGATGTCCTTAAAGCTGTGGCTGATGCCCCCCCACACATAAGCCAACTCTGTTGCATGGGTGGCTCCGATGCCCAGTGCCTTGAGCGCGGCAGGTGCGTAGTCAAAGCGGTAGAGCCAGGTGGGGGCATAGCGGCTGTGCCCCTCAACAATCCACAGGGTTGGCATCCGGAAACCAAAGTCCCGGGTAATCCCCAGACCAGTCTTTTGGGTGGACAGGCCCTCATACGCCGGTTCCAACTGCTGCGCATCGGGGACTTCCTGCTCCGGGTTCTCCCTGGCGATCTGGGCAAACATGGAGTTGATGGTGGGTGCGTCGATCGGCATCAGGGGCGACTTCATGAGTTTGAACAACGCCGATTCGTCCTTGTTGGTGCCAATCAGCAGGGGGATGCGGTGGGCGTGTCCCCGCCGGAATGCCGCCACAGGGTATTCCGGCAGCAAATCGCCGTCGACCACGGGGGCAAACGCCAGCGTTCCCGGAGATTCCTCCGGAATGGCAGCAAAGAGCGCATCTGATGCTTCCACGAGCTCCGCGGCGGTCAGGGTGCGCAATTTACCCATTGCCTGGCTGCCGCCACCGAGCAGATCCAGGAACCGTGAGGCAACACTACTGGCACGGTTGAGGTTGTATACGGAGGTGGCCGGTGAGCTTTCGGCGATGGCCCGGTGGAAGAGTCCTTCCGCGGAGGGCACTGCCATCAAGGTGGTGACCGCGCCGGCGCCAGCGGACTCACCAAACACCGTCACTTGTTCGGGGTCACCGCCAAAGGCGGCAATATTCTCCCGCACCCACCTCAGCGCAGCAATCATGTCCCGGAGCGCCACATTGCTCTCAAAGGTCTCCTCTGGCGTGTTGAAGGCAGAAAAGTCAACCCAACCGAAGACACCGATGCGGTAGTTGATGGTCACCACCACCACGTCCCCGTTCTCCGCCAGTGCCCGGCCGTTAAACAAAGGCTGGCTCGAGGCACCACGGAAGTAGGCGCCGCCGTGAATCCAAAACATGACAGGTTTGCTTGCCTTGCCACCGGAGGGTGACCAAATGTTCAACGACAGGCAGTCCTCATCCATGCGCACATCAGCCCCCAGGGGAATGACAGCGTTGCGTCCCTGCGGCTCACAGGGACCAAACTCGGTGGCATCCAGGGGTTCCTGCCATGGCTGGGGTTTCTGAGGACCCCTGAAACGCAGGGCTCCGACCGGAGCAGCCGCGTAGGGTATGCCCTTCCACACCGAAACCGGGCCGTCGGTGGTCCCGCGCACCGGTCCGTCGCTGGTGTGAATCAGGCTGCCAGCTGGTGAGGAAAGTGTCATGGTAAGTTCCCTTGCTTAGGTCACGGCGCCGATCTGGCGTCTCTCACCGATGCTACGGCGGCCCTGTGTGGGCCCGGCGGTCAGGTTCGGTTGTTCAGACTTCCGCGGCCACGGACCTCCGGCTGGGCAGCTACGGAAGCACCACGGCCAGAACCACCCTGGCATCGTGCTCCTCCAAGGAAACCGTGGTGGCTAGGCGCTGCAGGCCAGCAACTCCAAGCCCGTACTTTAGGGGCCGGCGCAGCCGCCCCGGGGAAGAAACCGTGACGTGAATGGATTCGGGAGCCCACCCGTCCTCGCCCCAGACAACGGGCCCAGCCCAGATTCGCAGCGCAATATCCCGGGCGCGGCCATGCCTGATGGCGTTGGTGAACCCCTCGGAGAGAACGTCGATGAGGGCGTCGGCCCGTTCCGGGGCTGCCTCGCACAGGGTCCAGATGGACGGGTCAATATCCTGCGACAGGACCACCACGTGGCCCCAGGTGTCCAACAGGGCACCGATGCGGGCCGCAGCCGCGCCAGCATCCCGCTCCGGTTCCGCCAGCATTTCCTGTTGCAGGCGAGCCAGCGTTCCGGTCACCACGGCCGCAAGCTGCACGGATTCTGTGAGTGTGCGCCCGTCCCGGTCATCGCCGCCCAGGAGCAGCGCCGCGGAAACGAGCTCCCCTTGGACGTTGGAATGCAGGAAGTGCGCTATCTGGCGGCGCAGGTGCAGGAGCTTTTGCTGTACACGGTCGGATAGTCGCAGTTGCTCCGACAGCGAGTGCGCCAGCCGCGCCTCCCCCAACGCCCTGCGCCGGCCGGCGGCCCGAAGCAGTGCTACAACGCAGGCAGTGAGGGGGTAGAAGAATACCGAGGACCAATAAAAGTACAGCGGGTACCCGAAGGACTGTTGCAGCAGGCAGGTCAGCGTGGTGGAGGCAGCAGCTCCGGCTGTATAGCAGCCCACCATGGCAAGAATTCTAGGCAGCGGACCCCTGGCGCGGCGGGCCAGCGCAATGGCTGCCATGTTGCCCGCCATCAGCAGTGCCGCCCCGCCACCCAACTGCAGCAGCGTGAATACGGGGCCGTAGATCGTGTAGAGGTAAACCATGGCCAGTGTGCCAAACAAAAGCACCGGAAGCACAGGTGGTGCGGGCCGAAGAAGTCCCAGCAGCTCGCGCAGCCGTGTGTCCTCGATGGCCGGGGCGGCCGGGGCGGGCCCCGCGCTCCAGGGTGTCTCGTCGTGAAAGATCGTGTGGCTCATGGGGCGGACCACGTCATCGGAGATGGAGCGTAGCAGCCGGGATGCCTCGTGGCGGTCCAGCGTCTCCACCGGGTGGGCAGCTAGCGCGGCGTTGATGCTCTTCTCCAGCTGGTTGGCATAGTTGCGGCGGATGGCGACCAGGCGCTCCTCATCGAAGCCGCGCTGCATTTCAATGGTTGCCTGCGCCGTGCGCAGCCGTGAGGCAATGGCTCTGTGTTGGCGGACCGAATCCACCAACAACGCGATGGCCGAAAGCACCACCACTGACGTCACAACATTGATCAGCACGCGAACCAGCAGGCCCTCGTTCAGCTGCGGCACCCCCAAGGGCGGGGAGGCCCAAAGGATCAGGAACGGGCGGCTGGCCCCGAGTACGGCGAAGGCCACAAGTGCGCCCGCTGCACGGCCGCCGGGGCGCGCCGGGAGGCGGACGGCCCACCGCAGAACCATGCCCAGCACTCCAAGCGCCAGATGGACCAGGGCGATCACGGCCGCTCCCCTGGCACCTCCCTCCCAGGATGGCGACTGCGCAAACCCGTTCATGACCGTCAACGCGATGGGCAGGCTGAGGAGCCATGACCAGAGGCTGAGTACGTGGGGGCCGGCAAAGACCGGCAGCCGTGCCTTGATGCGAGTCCGGATCAGCACGTTTCTGAGGGTGCCGGCTCCGCATCCGCCGGCAGTCCGAAGCTGCGCGCATAGAGCGTCGCCGCAGCCACTCGCGGATTCACTGTGGGGCTGCGGTTGAGCCCCAACGCCTCGAAGGTGCGGGCCACTGCCTTTTCAACGGCGCGCATGCTGCTGCTGCGCTGCTTGGCGATCTCCGCGTTGGACCAGCCCTCGGCAATCAGGCGCAGAGTGTCCAGCTGGACCCGGGTCAGTGCCGCAACCTTCTCCGTGGCTGCCTCGGGGCCGGCGACGATGGTCAAACTGGCGTCAGACAGTGTGGCGTTGACGGCGAGGATGAGCCCGTCGACCGAATCCACGCAGGCCTTGTTCACAAATGTGGCACCGGGCGGGATGGCCGGAAGCGAGGCCACGTTGGGATAGTTCGTGAGAAAAACAATGGCGCAGTGCGGGGCTCGAAGGTTCAAAATGACCGCCAGCTCCGCCCCGTTGGGCCGCGCACCGAGCTCAATGTCCGTCACCAGCACATCAGGGTCAAAACCGTCAAAAAGGGCCAGTGCCTCCGCCGAGGAGCCGCACGCCCGCACCTGAAAATTCGCTGCCTCCAGCGCCCGCGCCACCAGGTCGCGCATGAGCGGCTGGTCCTCAACGACCAGCGCCCTCCTTGTCCAACCGGAATCCACCATGGGTCAAGAGTATTACGAATGAGGGGCCCGATAGGACAGCGCGACACTGTCCCCGCGGCACCCACCCGGGGCACCGCAGCTGGCCTGCCAAAATGCCGGCAGGAATCAGGCCAGACCGGCCAACAGCTCGCGGTAAAACACCACGCCCGCGCCCAGCGAGCTGACGCGCACTTTTTCGTTGACAGCATGCACGCTGGCCCGGTCCCCGGCGTCCATCAGGAGGGGTGAAAACCTGTAGACGGCCGGGCAGATGGCTGTGAAGAACCGTGCATCCGTGGCACCGCTCTGGATGTACGGCGTCACCACGGCTTGCGGGTAGGACGCGGCCACAGCCCTGCTCAGCAAGGCGAACTGTTCGTTGTCAAAGGCCGAGATCGGTGAGGGATTGTGGCCCGAACGGACCGTCAGCTGCACCGACGGATCGTCGATGATGCCGCGCACGGCCTCCACCACCGAATCAACACTCTCCCCGGATGCGATGCGGATGTTGACATTGGCCCGGGCCGTGGCTGCCAGGACATTGGCGGCCTTGCTGCCCTCCAGCATAGTGACGGCCACCGTGGTTCGGGTGAGCGCCCGGGTTTCGTCTCCCACCAAACCCAAAACTTGAGTGACGAGCGGCTTGAAGGCCCACATGTTCGCCGTCACCAGGCGCATGGCGAATCCGCTGCGGGTGCCAATGCGTCGTAACATTTCGGCAATCGGCTCGGGCATCGAGGCCGGGAACGGTGTCTCCTCCAACGCCACGATGGCCTGGGCCAGTCGCGAGGTGGAGCCCATGCGCGGTGGTGTGGAGGCATGCCCGCCGGCACTGCGGGTGAGGATTTCCAGGTCCAGAATGCCTTTTTCGGCCACGCCGATGACGGCCGCCGGCGCGTTCAGCCCGGGGAAGGCGTCCAACGCCACGGCACCGCCTTCATCCAGGACCAACCAGGGCCGCACCCCGCGGCTGGCCAGCAGGTCAACGGCCGCCTGGGCGCTGTCCCCGGCCGTTTCCTCGTTGTTGCCAAAGGACAGGTAGAGATCGTGTGCGGGCTTGTGGCCCTCCGTGATGAGGGACTCGATGGCCGCCATGATCACCACCAGCGCACCCTTATCGTCCAGGGCACCGCGGCCCCATACGAATTCACCGTCCTGATGGCCGGAGAAGCCAGGGTGTGTCCATTCGTCCCGGGGATCCACGGGAACCACGTCATAGTGGGCCATCAGCACTGTGGGCCTTGCGCCGGCGTCGGCCCGGGTCCCGGCCCACTTGAACAAGAGTGCGTGGCCGTTGACGAGTTCCCGGTCCAGTTCCCCGTGGACGGCGGGGAACAAGCGCTCCAGTGCCTCGATGAAACCGGTGAACTGTTCCAGTTCTATTCTGTCGCGAAAGCGCGAGAACACCGTGCGGAAGGTGATCAATTCGCTGAGCTTGTCCGCTGCGTCTTGGGCGTATTCGGCCCCGATCGCGCCGGGATGCGGGGCTGCACCGAGGCCGTGCGCCGGCGTGGCTGCCCCGGCACGGTAAGCCCGCGCGGCGATGACGGCTGCTGCACCGGCGGCACCCACGCCCACCGCAGCAGCCAGGGCGCGATTAATTGCTGAACCATTAGGCATGACACGGATTCTATGCCACGGGGCTGTGAGCGCGCCCCGCCCACCGCCCCACGGGCCGCCCACCGTGGACGGTCCTTATCAAGGAGCACCACCTGGAGGTAGGATGTCCTCATGACTGATGCCCCATACCGCCTTGCCCGTGTCCGCCCCCTCGACGCTGCGGCGGCGCCGCTGCCCGAGCAATTCTTTGTGCGCAATGACGCCGCCGACTTTGACAGCCCCGAGGGCCGCATCTGGACGCTGGTGGAGACCCCGTTCCCCACCTCGGCCGCGAATCAAAACAGTGCCCCCCGCACCGGCTGGGCCGCAGGCGCCTCGGTCGCTGAGGAACAGTTCACGTTCCTGGCCCCCTGTGCCCCCGTCAACGTTTTCGGCATGGCGCACAACACCGGCGCCCCCGGCCGCGCCCTGCCGCCGCAGGCCTTCCACAAGGCCGCCAGCTCGGTGGTTGGCCCCGGCGCTGCCATTGAACTGAGCCCCACCGTGGGCTATGTTGACCCCGAGGCCGAACTGACGGTTGTCATTGGCCAGCCCGCACGCAACTTGACGCTTGAAAACGCCCGCCAGGCTATCCTGGGTTTCACCATTGGCAATGACGTCTCCGCCCGCGACGCCCAAAAGTCCGATGAGTTGTGGATCAGCGCCAAGAGCCCGGACACTTTCACACCCCTGGGCCCGTGGATTGTTGTTGGACTGGCGGACGACGGCGTGCCCATCAGCATTGTGCACAACGGCACGGAGCTGGCCGCTGCCTCCAGTGACGATCTGGGCTGGGGCGTGGCTGAGATCCTCGTGTACCTCAGCGGTTTCATGACGCTGGTCCCCGGAGACGTCATCATGACGGGCTTCCCGGCTGAGTGCCGCCAGATCACCCCGGGCGATGAAGTCATTTGCCGTGTTGGCGGCATTGGCGAACTCCGCAACCCCGTGGTTGCCGGGGTCTAAGTCCCCAGCCGCGCAGTCCGTGATGGGTGTTGGCTGTGGTTCACAGCCAACACCCATGCAGCCCATTGGGTGCTGCGATGTTCTGCTGGCATTATTGGTTACCGATGGCAACACAAGCAGCTACCGAACAGCCCCCCGAGGATCCTGCACTCAGCACAGCATCCAGCGGGGCTTTTGTTGTGCCCAGGCAGTGGTGGAGCAAGTACCCCGTGCTGGCCGCGCAATTGCGTGGCTTTGCCGTGGTTGCCGTGATTTGCACAGTCATTTCCATGAGCATCTTTGCCAGCCTGCGCCCCCTGCTGGGCCTGCAATGGGCCAACACCATTTCACTGGTTCTGTGTTCGGTGCTCAACACTGACCTGAACCGGCGCATGAGTTTCGGCATCACGGGCCGGGCGCTGTGGTGGCGGGACCAACGGCGCGGGCTGTGGGTCATGATGCTGGCGCTCTTTATCACCAGCGGCAGCCTGTGGGTTTTGCACCAGGTGTTGCCCACAGCGTCTCTTCTGGTGGAGTTGGTGGTCATCGTGGCCGGCAATGTTGCCTCTGCCGTGACCCGCTTCCTCATGATGCGGTATTGGATTTTCCGCAGGCTTCGGCGGCCAGCCGCCACGCACCAGCGCGGCGGCGAAACCGCGGCGTTGCGCTAGCTGCCGTGCTCGTAGGTCAGGCAGTCGGCGTTGTCGGCCCCGGGCCCCACCCGCACCGAGTCGGCACCGCACATGAGGTGGTCGTTGTGGATGCATTCCGTGCGCTGGCAGGCGCCCACTGACGCCAGGACCTTGGGCAGTCCGCCATGAACGCCTGTGTCAATGAAGGTGGCGCACTGGGCGTGGTCGGTGTTGCCGCCAATGGTGATGCCCGCGGCCCCGCAATGGGTGTGGTCGTTGAAGGAACAGTTTTCCACGGCGCATTCGGTGACGGGAACTGTGGCAGTCATGATGCTCTCCTTGCGTGAAGTAATCCGGCCGCGCGTGGCCCGATTTCCTCCTACCGTACGCCCAAACACGGTGAACTAATTAGTGCCAATTTTCTGCCCTAATTCCAGCTCCGCGCCGCCCCTGCGCCTCAGCTGCCCAGCCTGCCAACCCTGGCCACGGCAGCCACCAGCTCATCCGCGGCCCGGGCCAAGTCCTGTTGGGCCACGTCCGCGCCAAAACTGAAGCGCAACGCCGTCTGCGCCACGGCGCGTTCCACACCCATGGCCGTCAGCACCTCAGACGGTTCATCCGATCCGGCGGCGCAGGCTGATCCGGAGGAGCACATGATGGAAGCCCGCTCAAGTTCCAGCAACAGAGATTCCCCGCTGGTGCCCGGGAAACAAAACGACGCCACACCGGGCAGGCGGCGGCTGCGATGACCCGTCAGGACTGCTGTGGGAATGCGCTCCAACACACTGTCCATGAAGTGGTCCCGGAGGGCTGTGACACGGCTCGCGGACTCCGCCCGGCCCCCCTCGGAGAGCCGCAGGGCAGTGGCCAGGGCCACGGCGAACGCCACATTTTCGGTGCCCGAGCGGGTGCCGCGTTCCTGGCCCCCGCCGTGAATCAGCGGTTCCAGCGGCACCGAACCTTTCAAGAACAGCAAGCCAACACCCTTGGGCGCCCCCAGCTTGTGCCCGGAGATGCTCAGGGCGTCAACACCCAGCCGGTTGACGTCCAGATCCAGCCAACCAGCCGCCTGGACGGCATCGCTGTGGAACGGTATGCCGTACCCGGCGGCAATGCTGGCCAGTGCGGGAATGTCCTGGAGCGTGCCCACTTCGTTGTTGGCGTACATGACCGAAACTACCGCCACATCAGCGCCGGGAACGTGAGTGCCGGCGTCGTCCCTGACTGCCGTGGCGCCTCCCAGCACCTTGGCAAACTCCGCGGGATCCACCAGGCCGTCAGGGCCCACGGGCACGCGGTCAACCACAAAGCCGTGGACCCGGTGCAGGTAGTCGGCGGAGTCCGCAATGGCGGGGTGTTCTATGGCGCTGATGACAACCCTGTTGCGGGCGGGATCGGCGGCCCGCCGCGCCAGGGCAATGCCCTTGAGCGCCAGGTTGTCGGCCTCGGTGCCACCGGAGGTGAAGATCAGTTCCTCCGCATGGCAGCCCAGGATGCCCGCGCATTGCGCCCGGGCGGCAGCCAAGGCGTGCGCCGCCCGCTCCCCCAGCTCGTGGTGGCTGGAGGGGTTGCCAAACTGGTTGGTCAGAAACGGGAACATCGCCTCAATGACCTCGCGCCGCACGGGCGTGGTGGCCGCGGCGTCCAGGAAGATCATGGCTCAGGCCTCGATCGCGATGTCCAGGCCAAGGTCCAGGGCCCGGACACTGTGGGTCAGCGCGCCCACGGAAATGATGTCCACACCCGTTTGGGCAATGGCGGCGATGGTGCCCAGGTTGACGTTGCCGCTGGCCTCCACCAGGGCCCGTCCATTGACCAGGGCAACACCCTGGACCAGCTGCTCATTGCTGAAGTTGTCCAGCATGATGGTGTCCACCCCGGCTGCCAGCACGGCCTCAATTTGCTCGATGCTGTCCACCTCCACCTCGAAGTGGACGGTGTGCGGCAGCTGTGCCCGGACCCCCTGCAGGGCAGCCGTCAGTTTGCCCGGATCTCCCCCGGTCAGCACGGCCAGGTGGTTGTCTTTGGCCAGGACGGCGTCGGAGAGCGAAAACCGGTGGTTGTGCCCGCCGCCGCAGCGTACGGCGTAGCGTTCCAGCACGCGCAGCCCTGGGGTGGTCTTGCGGGTGTCAGTCACCCGCGCCTTGGAGCCGGCAATCAGGGCCGCATATGCGGCTGTCTGGGTTGCAATGGCGCTCATCCGCTGGGTCAGGTTCAGAGCAATGCGCTCGGCTGTCAGTACACCGCGTGCCGACCCCGTGACGCGCATGATCCGGGCGCCGGCCTCAAAATGCTGCCCGTCGGCAATGAGCTGCTCAACCTCGGCCCCCGGGTCCTGCAGGAGCATGGCGGCTGTGAACACCTTACCGCCGGAAAAGATGCCCGGCTCCCGGGCAACCAGCCAGGCCGTGGCCTGGGCCTGGGCGGGCAGCAAAGTGGTTGAGGTGATGTCCCCATAGGGGGCATCCTCCAGGAAGGCAGCACGCAAAATGGTGTCCACGGCTGTGGCCGGGAGGGTTGGCAGCGGGGCCGTTGTTGTGGCTGTGGGCGGGGCTGCGTGGGGCGCGTTCATACTGTTTCACTTTCAAGGTCGGCAAGGCTGCTGGTTTGCTCCGTGAAGGGGCGGGCGTGGGGATCAACCCAGAAGGCGGACGGTTGTGCGGGCTGGTTGTTGCCGCCTAGCTGGTCACTGCGGAAGTGTGCCCCCACCGACTCCTCGCGGGCCAGGGCCGCATGCACCAAAAGCTCCGCCACCAGAAGCAAATTCGAGGATTCGGCGGCCTCCACGGGAGTTCCCGCCGGGCCCTGGCGGAGGAACTGCGAGCGCCAGCCCGCTAGGACCGCTTGGGCATGGCGCAGGCCGCTCCCGTCCCTGACCACGGCGGCGTGAGCGCTCATGAGCCTGCGCAGGTCCTCGCGGCTGAAGGGCCCTGCCGCCGGCGCTGCGGGGTCGAGCGCGCTTGTCAGCACAGCGGCCGTGGCGGGCAGTTCCGGCCAGCCGGTGGCACCCTGCATTTCGCTGTCCTGGGTTTCGGCAAGAAACGCGGCAACGGCACGCCGGCCAAAGACGAGCCCTTCAAGCAGGGAGTTGGAGGCCAGCCGGTTGGCGCCGTGGATGCCTGTGCAGGCCACCTCGCCTGCCGCGTACAGCCCGGGCAGGGAGGTTTGTGCATTGAGGCTGGTGGCCACCCCTCCCATCCAATAGTGCGCCGCGGGCGTCACGGGCAGCCATTCCCGGGACCAGTCAAAGCCCAGCCCACGGGTCATGGCGTCAATCGTGGGGAAGCGCGCCGCCAGGTATCCGGCGCCGTGGAGTGTCTCCACAGCCGTGGCGTCAAGGAAGACAGTTCTGGGCGCATCTGCATCGTCCTGCCCGGTCCGGGCCAGGTGGGCGGCAATGCTGCGCGAGACAACATCGCGGGGTGCCAGCTCGCCGTCGGGGTGGTAACTGTGCATGAAGGCCTCGCCAGCAGCGTCGCGGAGCACGGCCCCGGCTCCCCGCACGGCCTCGGAAATCAGGAAGTTCTTGCCAACGGCCAGGGCAGTGGGATGGAACTGGAAGTACTCCAAATCCGCCAGCACGGCACCCGCCCGCCATGCGGCAGCCACGCCGTCGGCCGTGGCCACCTCGGGGTTGGTGGTGAACTCGAAAAGCTGGCCTGCGCCTCCCGTGGCCAGCAGGACGGCGTCGGCAGTCAGGGCCACAGCCTCAGCGGGCGTGTGTGAACGGCTGAACAGCACACCCGTCACGCGGCCCCGCTGCACCAGCAGGTCCTGCATGAACGCGCCTTCCTCAATGGTCAGAGTGCCCAGGGCGGCCACGTCGAGGACGGCTCGGATCAATCCGTCGGCGATGGCGGCCCCGGTGGCGTCGCCGCCCGCGTGGAGGATGCGGGCCGCCGAATGCGCCCCTTCCAGGCCCAGCGCACGGCTCCCGGTCACGGGATCCCGGTCAAACTCCACGCCGAATCGCTCCAGTGCGGCAATGTCGGCTGCCGCCTCGCTGCACAGGATGCGCACGGCTTCGGGATTGCACTGCCCGGCCCCTGCCTTGAGGGTGTCGGCAATGTGCGCACCAACGCTGTCCCCGGGGGCTGCCTCGCCTGGAGACAGGACCGCACAGATGCCGCCCTGGGCAAAGTGGGTGTTGCTGTGGGCCAGGGCCCCCTTGCTGAGCAGCGTCACCCGCAACCCCGCCTCGGCGGCGAGCAGCGCGCTGTAGAGGCCGGCAATGCCGCTGCCCACCACCACCAGGTGCGAGTTGCGCGTTGTCATGACAGCGGCGCGGTTGCTTGAGCTTGGCGGGGCTTGGCCGCAAGCATCCGTTCCAGGGCGATGCGCGCGTTGACGGCGGTGGCTTCCGGCACGGTGATCTGGTTGAGCACCTCACCGCGCAGCAGCCCCTCCAGCACCCAGGCCAGGTACCCGGGGTGGATCCGGTACATGGTGGAACAGGGGCAGATCACGGGGTCCAGGCAGAAAATGGTGTGCTGCGGATACTGCGCCGCCAGCCTGTTGACCATGTTGATCTCGGTGCCGATGGCGAAGGTGCTGCCGTCCGGGGCGCCCTGGATGGCCTTGAGAATGTAGTCAGTGGAGCCAGCCTCGTCAGCGGCGTCCACCACCTCCATGGGGCATTCGGGGTGCACCACCACCCGCACGCCGGGGAAGTCGATCCGGGCCTGTTCAATCTGGGCCACGGTGAAGCGCTTGTGCACCGAACAGAAGCCCTGCCACAGCACCACCTTGGCATCGGCCATGACCTGTTCGCTGTTCCCACCCAGAGGCATGCGCGGATTCCATAGCGGCATGTTCTCCAACGCAACCCCCATGGCTTTGGCCGTGTTCCGGCCCAGGTGCTGGTCGGGGAAGAACAGCACCCGCTGGCCACGCTCAAAAGCCCATTCCAGCACTGTTGAGGCGTTGGATGAGGTGCACACAATGCCGCCGTGCTGGCCGCAGAAGGCCTTCAGCGCGGCTGAGGAATTCATGTAGGTGACGGGGATGACAGGAACCCGGCCCTCGGCGTCGGGCTCGGTGCCGTACAGCTCTTCCAGCTGCGCCCAGCACGCCTCCACGGAGGGCAGGTCCGCCATGTCGGCCATGGAGCAGCCGGCAGCAAGGTTGGGCAGGATCACCGATTGGTGGCTGCCGGAGAGCATGTCAGCGGTTTCCGCCATGAAGTGAACGCCGCAGAACACAATGGCTTCGGCCTCGCTGCGGCTCTTGGCCGCGTTGGCCAGCTGGAAGGAGTCCCCCACAAAGTCGGCAAATTCCACCACCTCGTCGCGCTGGTAGAAGTGCCCCAGTACCACGACGCGTTCCCCCAGTTCAGCCTTGGCGTTGAGGATGCGCGCCTTGAGTTCGGCGTCGGAGGCGTCCTTGTATTCCTGCGGCAGCTGGCCCTGCTGCGGGGTCTCCACGGGTGCCGTGTCCTCGCTGGAGGCACCGGGGCCGTAGCCGGGAGTGCCTGCGAGCGCCTCGGCCAAGTCAAATTCCCAGGGGCCCTTGGACAGCTCGGTGCTACAGCTGGACTGCTCGCGCCCGGCCTTGCCCGCACGCTCGGCTTCCTCACGGGTGATGAGCTGGATGGTGGTGTTGACAGATGACATGGCGTGCTCCGTAGCGGTGGCGTTGGTCCGGTAACAGGGGAAATGCTGGGATTTTTGGGGATTGCTGGGGCGGCTAGGGTGCCGGCGAGTCGGAGAAGGTGTCTCCGGTGTAGCGGTAGAGCCTGGGCGGGCGGTGCTTGCCGCCTTGCAGATACTCGTCGGTGGCTTCTATGTGCGCCGCCTGCTTGAGCTGGCGGCGGAAGTTGGCAGGATCCACACTCCTGCCCAACACGGCCTCATACACCTCACGCACCTGCGCCAGGGTGAACTTCTCCCCCAACAAGTAGTAGGCAATGGAACCGTAAGTCATCTTGTTGCGCAAGCGCCAGAGGGCGTAGTCAACAATTTGTTGGTGGTCAAAGGCCAGCTCGGTCAGCTCGTCAGCCCGGAACCACTTCACATTTTCGGATTCCCTCGCCATGGCCGCCTCGGTCGATTGGACCATGGCCCAATACACAATGGAGACCACGCGCTGGCTGGGCGAGCGGTGCAGGCCACCGAAGGCGTAGAGCTGCTCGAGGTAGTTCGGTGCCAGCCCGGTGGTGTCGGCCAAGTTGCGGGCCGCCGCGTCCTGCAGGGAATCGGCTTGGGTCAGCGGACCGCCGGGCAGCGCCCACTGCCCCATGAAGGGCTCCCGAATGCGGCGCACCAGGGGAAGCCACAGGGTGGGACGGCCACTGGCTTCGCTGGGCCGCAGCGCAAAGATGACTGTGGAAATGGCCAATGCCGGCGGTTGCGCCATGCGCTCGCTGACATTGGCGGCCCCCGTGGCCAGTTGCTGCATTTTCACCACCCCGACTCCTTGACACTAGTTATAGTCAACTTGACTACAACTGAGTTTACGACCCAAACCCCGCATCGGCAAATAGTGTCCAGAGTGATCCGCAGCACAGGCCGATGACAAACTCCCGCGAATTTCGGGGGATAATCCTAGGGCGGGCACTCGAAATCCGTTGCCCGCGCCGTCTGCATTCCAAGCCCTTGCGGTATGCCCCACACCCAGGAAGCCCTTGCCCCATGAGCCCCGCACAACCTACACCCACAGGGCCTGTTGATACAGGTGCCAATCAAAGCGCCCCCTCAGGCACCCCCGGCGTGAAAGACCACCCCGGCGCACCCAGCACGGGCCTGGGCCATTCGCTGAAACAACGCCAACTCACCATGATGGGGCTGGGCAGCGCCATTGGCGCCGGACTCTTCCTGGGGTCCGGCAAGGGCCTGGCCGAGGCCGGTCCGGCCGTCCTGATTTCCTACCTTGCCGCCGGCACCCTGATCATCCTGGTCATGTGGGCGCTGGGCGAAATGGCTGCCGCCAACCCCAACTCCGGCGCCTTCTCGGTCTACGCGCAAAAGGCCATGGGCCCCGTGGCTGGCTCCACCGTTGGCTGGCTGTGGTGGCTGCAACTGGTGGTGGTCATTGCCGCCGAGGCTTTGGGGGCCGCCGCCCTGCTGGTCAGTGTTTGGCCCGTCATCCCTGTGTGGGCGCTGACCTTGATCTTCATGGTCACCTTCACGGCGATCAACCTGGCCTCTGTGAAAAACTACGGCGAGTTTGAGTTTTGGTTCGCCTTGCTGAAGGTGGGCGCCATTGTGCTGTTCCTGGTCTTTGGTGCGCTGCTCCTGCTGGGCTGGCTGCCGGGGACAGCGTCACCGGGGCTGGGCAACTTCGTCAACAACGGCGGCTTTGCCCCGAACGGTCTCTCGGGAATCGCCACGGGACTCTTTGTGGTGGTCTTTGCCTTTGGCGGCACGGAAATCGTGGCTGTCGCCGCCGCGGAGACGGCCGATCCGCAGCGCAGCGTGACCATTGCCGTGCGCACGGTGGTCTGGCGCATCCTGGTGTTTTACATTGGCTCCATCTTTGTCATCGCCGCCGTGCTCCCCTGGAATTCGCCGGACCTCAGCTCCCCCTTCGCCGCCGTGCTGAACATCGCCGGGATTGAATGGGCCGGAACAGCCATCACGCTGGTGGCCGTGGCTGCCCTGCTGTCCGCCTTGAACGCCAACCTCTATGGCGCCTCGCGCATGATCTACTCACTGGCCGACCGCGGCGAAGCCCCCCGCATCTTTGCCCGCACCACCGCGCGCCAGGTTCCCTTGGCCGCCGTGGCGATTTCGGTCAGCTTCGGCTTTGCCGCCGTGCTCCTGGAACTCCTCTTCCCGAACCGGGTCCTGGACGCCCTGCTGAACCTGGTGGGCTCCACCTGCCTGATCGTCTGGGGCATCGCACTGGTGTCCCAGCTGATCCTTCGGCGCCGCGCCGACCGCGACGGCACCGTTCTGCCCCTGCGCATGAAGGCCTTCCCCGCGTTGACGATCTTCGGACTGGTGCTGCTGGCCGCGATCTTTGTTGTGGGCTTCATGGGCGAGGGAAGCCGGGGCCAGCTGTTCGGCACGTTCACGCTGGTGGCTGGGATCGCCGTCGTGTGTGCCCTGGCTCAACGATTCCAGGCGCGCCGCCACACATCCTAGGCGGGCGCCAAAGTGCCCCGCCGGGCATGAGTTTTCGCTATTGTTGAAGAACGACGGCGGCACTGGCCGCTGCGGGAAAGGTTCACCCCATGACTCCCCCAGGCAAGCACACAGCAACGGCGGCTCCCCACAGTGTGGAAGGCGGGGCCACGGGCCTGAATGTCATGGTCTTTGAGAGCCCGTCACCGGTCCCGCTGCCTGCCGTGTTCTTGATTCACGGCTTCGCCTCTTCGGTGGAACTGAATTGGGTCAAGACCGGCTGGATCAAGGCACTCAACGATGCCGGACGCCACGTCATTGCCGTGGACTTGCCCGGCCATGGCGGCAGCACCTCCCCGTACGACCTTGACTCGTACACGCCCGGGAAAATCCGCGCCGATCTTCTCCAGCTCCTCTTCGACCAAGGCGTACGCCCGCTGGTGCCCGGGGACCCCCGCAGCGGAGTCGACGTGATCGGCTATTCACTGGGTTCACGGCTCGCCTGGGAATTTGGTGCCACCCAGCCCGAACTGGTGCGCAAAATGGTCCTTGGCGGCCCCAACCCGGCGGACCCGCTGGCTGATTTTGACCTTGTCGCGGCCCAGAATTTCCTAGGTGACGGCACCCCCATCGCCGACGAGTCAACAGCCTGGCTGCTCAACATGGCCCAGCTGGTTCCCTCCAATGACATCTTCGCGCTGATGTCACTGATCCAGGCGGTCAAGATGGAACCCTTTGACCCCACGGATGCGGTGCCGCGCATGCCCGTTTTGCTGGTTGCCGGGGAAAAGGATGAGCGGGCCTCGACCATGGACGGCATGGCCGCGCTCTGCCCCGACGCAGCCATGCTGGTCATCCCCGGACGCACCCACAACAATGCTGTGACCTCGCGGGACTTCAAGGATGCCGCCATCACCTTCCTGGCGTAGCCGACGAGTCCTGCCAGCGCAGCCGGTCCGTGGCGCCGCCACCCCCGCCGGAGCATACTGAAGGCATGGGCTATTCCGCAGAACCCCCGCCGTGGCTGCCCTTCACCAACAGGGACGACGCCGGGGCCCGCCTGGTACGGGGACTGCCGGACTTCCGGCGGGCACCAAACACCGTGGTGCTGGCACTGGCCCGCGGCGGCGTGCCCATCGGACAAGCAGTGGCGCGCGGCCTGGAGCTGCCCTGGGACGTCATGGTGGTCAGGAAACTGGGAGTGCCGGGATCACCCGAGACGGCGTTTGGGGCGCTGGCCCGCTACGGCACCGACACTGCGGCCATCCGCCTGCCGGCCATGGTGGAGCGTCTGCGCCACAGCGGCTTCAGCGTTGCCGGGCTGGAGCACGTTGAGGCCGCCGAGCGCGCCGAACTGGAACGCCGGCAGGCCCGCTTTGTAACGAAACCCCAGCCCGCCGTTGCCGGACACACCGTGCTGCTGTGCGACGACGGGGCCGCCACGGGCGCAACACTGATGGCGGCGATGGCGGTGCTGCGCCAGGCACGCGCGGCAACCATCCACCTGTGCCTGCCCGTGGCGCCGGCGCACACGTGCCAGGAGCTGGCAGGCCTGGCGGACGGGGTGACGTGCCTGCAGCCGTGGCCGGCGTTGCATGCCGTCAGCGAGGTGTACCTGCACTTTGGGCAGCTTGACGATGCCCAAGTGATGGCTGATTTGGCCGGGCGGCCCGGATCTAGCTGACCCTGGCGCTGCGGCGCAGCACCAGGGCGGCAATGACACCCAGCAGCAGCAGGGCGCCGGCGGCGGCAATGGGGACCAGAAACGCCGTGTGGTAGCCCACGGTTTGGGCCAGCGAACCGGCAATGGAGGAGCCCAGGGCGGTGCCGGCCACAATGCCGCTGGCCAGGGCCGTCATGACGGTGCCCATCCACTGCGGCGGGGCAATGACACTGCCCACACTGAAGATGGTCACCATGGTGGGGCCCACGGGAATGCCCACCAGCAACAGCACAATGGCCATGGAGCCCAGGGAATCGGGCAGCAGGAAGGCCAACGATCCGGCAGCCATCAGCCCGGCCGTCAACACCCAGCGCCAGGCATGACTGAAAGCAACCGGCCAGTAGGCTACCGAGAGGGCGGCCACCGCGGAACTGGCACCCATGATGGCGTACATGAGCCCGGCCTGATCCACGGATCCGTGAACACCCGTGAACGCCGTCAGCGCTGTCTGGGAGGACCCGAAGAACGTCCCCATGCACACCATGCCCAGCACCGGGACGGCAACGCGTAGCCACCTAATGGGTTCGGCGGGAACGTAGCCGGCATTGCCTGTGACGGAATTCTTGCGCGCCCCGACGGCTGCCTGGGTGGGGTGGACGGCAAACAGTGTCACCAGGGTCACCGTCATTGCGGCGGCCAGAACCAGCGGAAGCCACGGGGCCACGAGTGACGCCAGCAGGCCCACCAGGGCCGGGCCCAGCACAAAGGTCACCTCATCGGCGGTGCCTTCCAGGGACAAGGCCGTGTCCACCAGCGGGCCCTGTTCCTTCTTGGGCAGTTTCTTGCTCAGGGCCATCCACCGCACCCGCGACAACGGCCCCACCTGGGGAGAGCTGGCCCCGGCCAAGAGTGCCGCGCCCAGCATGGCCACGGTGGCAAGAACCGTGAATTCGCCAATGCTGTAGGCCATGACGACGACGGCACACACCAGCACAGCGTTGGACACCGCGGAGACGAGCAGGACGCGTTTTTGGCCGAAACGGTCGGCGAGGTACCCCACCAGTGGGGCGCCAATGGCTGCGCCAACACCCACGGCACCGGCGGCGTAGCCGCCAATCGCATAGGACTCGCTGACGGCTGTGACGAGGGTCAGCACACCAATGGTGAGCATGGCCAAGGGAACGCGGGCAAACAAGCCCAGCGGGATGTAGCTTCTACCGGCCAGCCGGGGCAGCATGCCGTAGCGGCCGCCCTTTGCTGTGTTGGCACTGGCGGGCGGCTCAGGGGCGGAAAGGGGTTCTGGGAGGCTGGAAATTGAGGAGGTCATGTGTATCCGGTCAGCTCAAAGTATGCGTGCACCGTCCCCCCACCCGGTGCACCGAACCCAAATACCTATCCAGTCTAGTGGGGATTGGCCCGGTCCGGAACTAGTCCCGCTCCCCCACTGTCAGGGTGGAACCGCTACGGCCCTTCAAAACGTGCAGGTGCATGGGGATGCGCGTCTTCATCTCCGCGACATGACTGACGAGGCCAACCATCCGGCCGCCGTCGCGCAGGCCCTCCAGTGCGTCCATGACCTGCTCCAGGGATTGCTCGTCAAGGCTGCCAAAGCCCTCGTCGACGAAGAGGGTTTCCATGTCCAGCCCACCTGATTCCTGCTGCACAACATCCGACAACCCCAGGGCCAGGGACAACGACGCCATGAACGATTCCCCGCCGGACAGGGTGGCGGTATCCCGGCCCACGCCCGTCCACTGGTCAACCACTTCCAGGCCCAGCCCCGATTTTCTGTTGCCGCCCGACTTTGCGTCGCTGTGGCGCAAGGTATAGCGGGCGTCACTCATGGTCGACAGGCGCAGGGACGCCGCCTGGGCCACCTGCTCCAGCCTGGCTGCCAACACGTAACTGGTCAGCGTCATCTTGTACCTGTTGTCGCCGGATCCCCGCACAGCATCAGCCAGCCCCGCCAACAATGCGGCGCGTTCACGCAGTGGCGCCACTGTTGCCTCCAGCGTCCGGAAGGACTGTTCCGTTGCGGCAAGCTGGTCCGCCGCCGATGCTGCCAGTCCCAGGGCCAGGGCATCCGCGCGCGCCTTCGTTTGAGCGTCCTTGGCGGCACTGCCCAGGGCCGCCAGTTCCGCCATGGCGGGCACGGGAACCTGGGCCGCGGCCTCCTGGGCGGCCAGCACGGCCTCCGGTGCCGCCAGCCTGTCTGCGTTGACGGCAACCGCCTTGGCGTAGTCCTGCAGCTCCTGGTCCAGGGCTGCCGCCGCCGCGGTGCTGAGCAGTGCCTGCTCCACGTGGGCGACATCGGCAAAGTTCGATCCCGCCAGGGCGTCGGTCAGGGCGGCGGCGGCTGCTTCCTGGGCCTGCATCGCCGTGGCGCGTTGGCGGACGGCGCGCAAAAGCTCCTCGGCGGGCAACTGGGCCTGTGCCAGGGCAGCCTGCCGCAACGCCAATGACGGGTATCCGTCACGGGCCAGCGTCAGCTGTTCGTCCAGGACGGCCAGTTCCTGCTCTAGTGCGGAAATAGTGGCCCCCAAGGATGCCGCACGTTCCGCTGCCGCCAAACTGGCCGTTTGCGCTGCGGCCAGCAATTCCTCCTGGGCGGCGGCGTCGGCCGTCAGGGCGGCAAGCTCGCCCACAGTCCGGGTGGCCCGTTCATGGGCCGCCGTGGCCGCCACCACGGCATCTTGTGCGTCCTGCAGCCGTCCCGATCCCCCGCGTTCCACCAGGATCGCCAAGGCACCCTGGGCCTGGACAAGTTCTGTCCGTGCCGCAGCGGCCAGCTGCTCGGCCCGCTCATGGGCCTGCTTGGCTGCTTTCTCCACCTTGGGCAGATCTGTCCCGGAACCGGCCAAGGGCGAAGGATCCGGATGCACAGTGCTGCCGCAAACCTGGCAGGGTTCGCCGTCCACCAGGGTGGCTGCCAATTCACCGGCAACCTGACTGAGCCGGCGGTCGAGTGCCTGAAGCCAGGCATCCTTGGCATCCAGCGCGCATTCACGTGCCGTGCCATCAGCCTCGGCAAGCTGCGCTACCAACAGTTGCTGAGCCGCGTGGTCCTTGATTGTCTCAACAAGGCCCGCCGCCTGCCGGGCTGCCTGCTGGGTGAGGTCCACACTTTGCGCCGTTTCACGCAGCTCCACCGCCCGTTCCCGGATCGCAGCAAGGCGCGTCCTCGCCGCAGCACCGGCATTGCCTTGCTGTTCCTGCAGGTTCAGGACAAGAACCAGGGCGTCCCGGTTGCCAGCAAGCGCGGTGGTTTTTTCACCCAGCCGCAGTTCTTCCGGCAAGGCAGCGGTCACGGCGGCCAACTGTGTTGTCAGCTCACGGTCCACGGTTTCCAAGGCACTGATGCCGGCAGTTTCCGCCGGCCGGTCCAACAACGCCGCGGCCACCTCATTGGCGCCGAAGCGGCCCGCAGCGCCGGCCACCAATGCCCGCGCTGCATCGCCCGCGGTCGTGGTTTTCACGGCAGCATCCAGCACCGCTGCCAGAACCTGGGCTTCATGGTGCTTTTCCTGCTGCTGGCGCCATTGTTGGGCCTGATCGGCCAGCCCGGCCAGTCTGCCTTCTTCCAGCACTGCGGCTGCCAGCGCCGTATGCCGGGCGTTGCGGGCCTGCGCCTGCCGAACGGTGTCCTCAAGATCCTCATGCTGTTGTTGTGACTGCCCCGCCCGCCTTTGCGCTGCCGCAACGGCCAGCGCCACCCGGCTGCCCAGTTCGGCGAAAAGCTCCAGACCGGCAAGTTCTGCAATGCTGGCAGCATCCGGATCCTGAGGGGGCGGGCAGGCTTCCGCTTCGAGCGCCGCTTCCTCGGCAGCCAAGGTGGGCGCGCCCTGGCTGCGGGCCAGCTGCTCTGTTGCCGCCAGCTGATTCAGGCCGGCATCCACATCACTGTTGGCAAGCCGCGAATCGGCGGCCAGGCTCACTTCCAAGTTCTTGTAGATGTCGGTGCCAAAGAGTTTTTGCAACAGCGTTTGGCGTTCCTCGGCTGTGGCGCGCAGGAAGGCCGCAAAGTCCCCTTGGGCCAGCAGCACCACTTTGGTGAACTGGGCCATGGTCATGCCCAGCAGCCCCTGAATTTCGGCCGCAGCCTCGTCATTGCGGGTGGACTTCACTTCCCAGCCATCAGCCGTCTTCTCACGCAATTGCGTGCTGGCCTGCTCACGGGTGGTGCCTTGGCCGCGCTTGACCGGACGCATCCACTCGGGTTTGCGCTGGACCTCCAAACGCCGTCCGCCGGCACTGAATTCACACAAGACTTCGGGGCCAACCCCCTCCGCCGCATGGTGACTGCGCAGCTGCCCGTTGACGCCCTGCCGGGCACCGGGCACCTGGCCGTATAAGGCGTAGGCAATGGCGTCCAACACGCTGGTCTTGCCGGCTCCCGTGGACCCGTTGAGCAGAAAGAGGCCCTGGGCGCCCAATTCATCAAAGTCAACCACTTCACGGCCGGCAAAGGGGCCAAAGGCTTGGATTTCCAGACGGTGAATCCTCATAGGGACACCTCCTGTGCCCGCACGGAAGCCAGGGCGTCGCGGAGGACCATTTGTTCGTCGTCGTTCGCGGCCCGGTGGCGCACATGGTCAAGGAAACCGCAGCAAAGGTCAAGCTCGTTGGCCGCTGCAGAAATACGTTCGCCGTAGCTCTGCTGGTCAGAGCTGCGCACAAACTCCGGGGCAAACATCAACACCAGCGTGTTCGGGAACCTGCCGCGCAGCCGCTCCATGGCAAGTTCGGGGCGGTCATTGTCAGTGAGCGTGATCTGGCAGAAATGCTCCTCCGCCTCGCTAAAATCGGCTGCGGCGAGCAGATCCTCCAACTTGCCGCTGAGGATGCTCAGTTGCCGTTCCGGGGCCCAATCCACCTTGCGCACCTCCCCCAAACCCGCAGCCGTGATCTCCAGCAGCCACGCACCCTTGCTGTGCCTGGCTTCGGAGAATGAATACGGCAACGGCGAACCGGAGTAGCGCACCGAATGGCTCAGCGTTTGGGGCCCGTGCAGGTGACCCAGCGCCGCATAGCTGAAGGGCTCAAAAAGATCTAGGGGCACGGCGCCCACGCCGCCGATGGACAGTTCACGTTCACTGGCCGAGGAGATCCCGCCGCTGGCAAAAGTGTGGGCCAGAACCACGCTGGGGGTTCCCGGGGCGCGCGTGCCCAGATCTGCCGCAATGAGCTTCAGGGCAGCCTCGGTCACGCTGAAGTGCGTGGGGTTTTCCACGCCCAAGTCCTGGGCCGCCAGGCGCGGTTCAAGAAAAGGAATGCCGTAAATGGCCACCATGGGCGGCCCATCGCCGCAGTCTCCGTCAGCCAGGGGCAGCAGGATGGGCACGGCAAGGTCAGCCAGCCGCGTGCGCAAGTGCACGCCGGCGCGCTCCAGCAGCCGGCCGCCAAAGCCCAGCCGGGTGGCCGAATCATGGTTGCCACTGCTGACCACCACCTGCACGCCGGCAGCATTAAGCCGTGCCAAAATGTCATCAAAGAGGTTCACAACATCCACGCTGGGCAGTGCGCGGTCGTAGACATCACCGGCAACCAGGACCACATCAACGTTCTCCATGGCGACCGTTTCAAGGAGCTGATCGGCAAACCGGCGCTGGGCGGCGAGCGTGCCAACACCGTGGAAGGACCTGCCCAGATGCCAGTCGGAGGTGTGAAGTAACTTCATGGTTCCACGCTATAGGAGGGCACTGACATTTCTGTCACCGCCAAGGCCCGTGGGTGGGCCGTGCCGGGCCCCTAGCGGCGTACTTTTTCCACCGTCAAGGCTTCCACGGCGGCAACGTTGGCCAGTTTGGCGCCGTAGATGACGGCCGTGACCAGCAGGGCGCAGGCCAGGAAAACCATGATGAGCTGGGTGTTGGGATCGTCCAGGAACAGCAGTCCGGCCAGGGAGATGGCTGCCGCGGCAATCCCGCTGACCCAGAGCGGCTGCACGGCGGCGGCGTGTCCGGCCTGCCAGGTGTCCTCGCTGACCATTGTCTTGGCTGTGCGAATGCCAAGCAGAGGATTCTTCTTGATCTTCCCTGCGGCACAGGCGTGGTTGGCCGCGGCAATGCCCAGTGAACAGGCGGCAAGGAGCAGGAGGGAGAAGATCAGCATCCACCAACCCTATCTCCAATGCCAACTGACCCGCAGAAAACGCCGAAAATCACGGTAAAACCGTGTATTTTCGGCGTTTTCTGCGGGTCAGTTGCTGGGCGGCGCTGCTGCAACACAGTGGCCTCAGGGCATGCGCCACGCCAACTCCCCGTCTGGCGCATAACCTATCAAAGAGCACCCAGCAGACGCCAGTCATTCCACAGCACGCCCTCAACACGCTAAGACAGCCAAGATACGAGGTCACCCCCACCCACGCTGCCCAACTCACCCGATTGACGTACTACTTGAAAGAGGGGTTTGTGTTACTTTTTGGGGCTGTCGAAGAACGCCTGGGCGTCGTCAATCTGCGTGCCGGCCGACGTGGTGGTGCCTGCGTTGTCGCCGGAAGCCGACACAGGCTGGGGCAGCTTGGGCAGCTCGTCGTTCGCTACCAAAGCCTCGGACGAATCGTCCGCGGCGGAATTGTCGGCGGCGGAATCGTCCGCGGCGGGGGCGGCGGCGGCGTCGTCGGCCAGGTCCTGCTCAAGCAGCGAGGCGGCGGGGGCGAAGGAGCGGAAAATGGCTGCTGCCAGGGCTGCGCCGAAGAGCGGTGCCAGCCAGAACAACCACAGCTGTCCCGCGGCCCAGGATTCTGCCAGGAAAACCACAGAGGTGGCGCGGGCCGGGTTCAGGGAACCGTTACTCACCGGCATGGTGATGCCAATGGCCACGGCGAAGCCCAGGCCGATGCCGATGGGGCCAAGCGAGGTGGTGTTGCGGGCGGAGGTGATGCCCAGGATCAGCGCCGTCAGCACTGCCACGGCAACAACTTCCACGATCAACACGCCAACCATGGGCACAGCGGACGGGGAGTGCGAGTCAAAACCGTTGGAGAGGGCGGCGAAGAGCTGGGGCGTTTCGGGGCTGCCCGGCATGACCTTGACCAGGGCCAGCAGCACGGCTGATGCCAGCACGGCGCCAACCGTCTGGGCCACCACGTACAGCGCCATGGCCGAGTACTTCAGGCGGCCGGCAACGGCCATGCCCAGCGAGAACGCCGGGTTGAAGTAACCGTTGGAAATATGGCCGAAGGAAATGACAACTGCCACCATGGCCAGTCCGTAGGCGAAGCCCACAGTGGAACCGGACCCTGTTGCGCTGAACAGCGCCGTAGCCAGACCCGCAAAGACAATGAAGAAGCTGCCCAGCCCCTCAATGGCAATGCGGGTGCTGAGCGGGTAGGCATGCGCCGTGGCCGTTCCGGATGTAGTCATGGTGTGGAAATCCTTCGGTTGGAAACATAAGAGTCGCAGGCTGCGGCGGGGACTAAAGCCCCAAGGCCACCGCACACATGGTGGCAACGGCCAGAGCAACTATAGCGGCCGATGCTGTACGTACCATAAGAGCCGGCACGGCCACGTGGGCGCCACTCTCCAGCACCTCGGCGCCGGCACGGAGCCGGCGGAGCCGGACCACCGAACACAGCACCAAAATGATGGTTGTCAGACTGGCAACCATGGCGCAGATGCCCAGCCCCACCGTATGGGCCGAGTGGCTCTGGCCCATCAGCGAGGCGCTCTCGGCAGCGGTTGGGGTTCCCCCTAGCGCATGGAGCCAGCCGCGCCAGATCAGGAGACTGGCGATCACTGCGCTCATGACGGTGCGCCGCCAGGCCAGTGCCGTCCGCTCGGGCTGCAGCCCGGGGTCCCTGGCCGGCCCCACAGAGGCACCCAAATTAAGGCCGGACCAGAATCAGCACGGCAAAGACGATGGCGGCGGTGGAGACAACAACCGTCATGCCCAGCATGAGCCAGGAATGTGGCAGTTCCGCATCATTGCGCATGGCCTGTTCCTGGTTGGCCCAGCGCCGGTAGCTGACCACTGCGAGCACGGCGCCAATCAACGCCAGCACCATGCACAGGATGATGCGGACCAGCGGCGGCGCTATCTCGGGGGCCAGTTGGTCAATGGCCACGGCCCCGGCCAGTAGTGCCAGTGCTGTGCGCACCCAGGCCAAAAACGTCCGCTCGTTGGCCAGGGAAAACCTGTAGTCAGGCATCTTCCCGGTCCGTCGCCACGCAGGCTCGCGCATGGGTCTCCTCAATCGTGTAGGGTGGTTGTTCAGCTACGAGTCTACTGGGCGTGGATGTCCCGCCGAGGGACGGTAAATTAGTGGCATGACTATTGCAGCGCAGTCCCCCGGTGAGCCCATGGCCAGCTTTGCCAGCCGCGTCCAAGGAACACTCATGGGAGGTGCGCTGGGCGACGCCTTCGGCTACCTGGTGGAGTTTGATTCATTGGCAGATATCACGGCCAGGTACGGCCCGGCGGGCCTGGTTGACCTGTCCCAGGCCAAGGGTCCGGTACATTTTTCCGACGACACCCAAATGACCCTCTACACCCTGGACGGTTTGCTGGATGTGCTGGAGTGGGCCAACAACGGAGTGGGCGCCGACATCAACGCCTGCCAGTGGTTGGCGTACCTGCGCTGGTTCAAGACCCAGGGCGTGGAAGGTGCGGAGCACGCCCCCCAGCAGGCGCCGCGCTGGATTGACGCCCAGAGCGTGCTGCACCACCAGCGCCACCCGGGAAACGCCTGCCTGAGCGGCCTGGCCACAGGCGAGATGGGCACGGCCTTCCGGCCCGTGAACCTCGATTCCAAGGGTTGCGGGACCGTGATGCGCTCTGCCCCCTACGGCTTGTTGCCCAACATTGAAGCCGAAACCGTTTACAAGATGAGTTCCGACGCCGCATCCCTGACCCACGGTCACCCGGCCGCACGCCAGAGCTCGGCTGCGTTCAGCTGGCTCATCCACGCGTTGGTGATTGGCGCCCTGCCGCTGCGGGCCGCGGCCGAGTCGGCCCGGGACCGTGCCGCCGCCGAATCTTCCGCCGACGCCGATCTCCTGGCCCGCCTCGATGCGGCGCTCACCCTTTCCATGCACGACGGCGAACCCCTGTGGGGCGATTCCCTCACCGCTGCCCTGGGCTTGGGTTGGGTGGCGGAGGAGGCACTGGCTGTTGCCCTCTACTCCGTGCTGGCCACTGCCGCATCCACGTCCTCCCCCGTGGAGCACTTTCTGGCTGCCCAGCGTCTAGCCGTGAACCACAGCGGTGACAGCGATTCCACCGGATCCATGGCCGGGAACATCCTTGGCGCGTTGTACGGGGAAGCCGCCCTGCCGCCGTCGTGGTTGACGCTGTGCGAGGCGCCGGCATTGATCCGTCACCTGGGAGCCGACTTCATCAAGCTCACCACCGGGGAGTAGCCGGGCAGCAATCAGTTCGTGCGCAGGGTGAAGTTGGCGCATTCGGCGCAGACGCTGGCGGGTATGAGTCCGCGGCGCTGCAGCACACCAAAGATGATGCAGCCCAGGCACAGGCCAATGAACGCCTCCAGCGAGGCGGCTATCAGCAGCACCACCATCAGGAGCCAGCCCAGGGGTGCCACACCTGCCATCAGCAGCACAAAAGCCGCGATGGACATGGCGGCTCCCATGCCTTGGGCGAAGCGTTTGGGTGGTCCGGGCACCAGCTTGGGTGCGCCCAGGCGCGGGGCCAGGACCTTCACCGACAGCAGGGCGGCCGGCGAGATGCGCGGCCCGAAGGCCACGCGCAGCACAAAGCCTGCCGCGATGACGCCTACCAACCATTCGAACGATCCGATGACCGCCACGAGGGCCAGCACCACAATGATCCCGGCCGTGCAGCGCGCAGCGTATTCGTTGACGGGGTTGGGGAAGGCGAAGAACCGTTTCAGGGCGCTGGGCCGGGGAGGCTGCACCGAGTCGGCGGCGGCGTGGAACTTCGCTAGCTGGGTCATGTCCCAACAGTAGGGCTCGGCCGTGCCGGTTGGACAGCATTGTTGCCCCATGTGACAGCCGCCCGCACGATGCGTCTAGGGGAACCGGTGTCTAGGGGAACCGGTCCGCGGGCGAGCCGTCGCGCGCCAAAAGTGCCAGACACGCCGCCGGGGCTATCCGGCGGTAGGAGCTGTCCAGCAGTTCGGCGATCTCCTGCCAATCCGGCACGGCCAGCGTCAGGTCCAGCCCCACCCAGCCGTACGGGCCAATGTAGGAGGGGACATAGAAGCGTGCATCCGCCAGCAAAGCCTCGCGCTCATCCGCTTCCGGGAGCACCTGGACGGACGCCGGCCTCGGGTGGCCGCTTTGGCCTTGGCCGTAGTAGGCAAAGATCCTGCCGCAGCGAAAGGTGGGCCGGCCAAAGCTCTCCTTTTCCGTGGCCTCCGGAAAGGCCAGGCACAGGCCCCGCAGCCGCAACAGCTGCGGATCGTCGTCGCTGTACATTCGCGGATGGGCCATGGCAGCATCCTAGGCGCGCGGGTCCGACGGCACCAGAGGGCGCGGCTTCTTAGCCGATCATCTGCATGAATTCGCCCTCGGACAATACCTCAATGCCCTGGCCGCGGCGCTGCAACTCCAGCACCCGCTGGGCCTTGGAGGTGAGCCGCCCGTTGCGCAGATCCGTGGCCGTAAAGCCGCTGCCCACCACCAGCACCGTGGTCTTGAGTGTCACGCTGCTGGCGCATTGGGCACCGTACGCCGCGGCCCTGGTTTTGGCTTCGGGGCGGCCCAGGCCAAGATCGCCCGTGAAGACCAGCGTCTGCCCAAACAATGGATGTGTTTCATCGGCGTGCGGGTTCGGCACCGGGTTGGGGCCTTCCGTGGACCAGCTGCCGCGGCTGCCGCGCGCGGATCCACTGGCAATCCCGGCCTTCATCTCGGCCATCTTGTCCAGGGCCGATCGGGTGGCCTTGGACATCTCATCCCGAGCGGGATCGTAGGCGTCAACATGGGGCATGGCCAGCTTCATCGAGGCAAAAACGTCGTGGACGCTGTTGGCGCCGTGCTTGGCGGCGATGTCCACCATGATGCCGGCGCAGGCCCGCGCATCCTCGGTGGCATCGTGGTGGTTGAGCAGCGGGACCCCCGCCTCCTCGGCCACGAACGGCAGGGAGTAGGACGGGAGGGAGTAGTTTTTTCGGGACAGCACCACCGTGCACGCGTAGTCAAACGCTTTGGAGGCCATGCCGGAAACTTCCGATGCGGAGCGGATCACCCCAATGTCGAAGGCGGCGTTGTGCGCCACCAGCGCATCCGGGCCAATAAAGTCCAGCACTTCGGGGAAAACCTCGCGGAAGCGCGGTGCGGTGGCAACGCTGTCCGGGCTGATTCCGTGGATGGTGATGTTGCGGGAGTCAAAGTGGTCATGCCCGGCGGGCGGGCGCATGAGCCAGTAGCCCTCGTCAACAATCACCCCGCCACGGACCTTTGTCAGACCCACGGAGCAGGGCGATCCCCTAAATCCGTTGGCAGTTTCAAAATCGATCGCAGTAAAGTCCAGTGGCACGCTCCAAGGCTACCCCTCGCCGCAGACACTCTTCACATCCAGAGCCGCGCATCACACCCGCACCCCAGCGCAAAGGCAAGGTTCGACGCCGGAACCTGCATTCCGGCGTCGAACCCACCTTGGGGATTTGCTAGGGTGTGGCCCGGCGCAGGGTCAGGTAAGCGCCAACCCCCAGCATGAGGGCCAGGGCCAGGCCCAGCACCCCGATGCTGGCCGGGGTCAGGGTGCTGGCCCAGGCGCCAACGGCCGGCCACCAATCCTGCACTGTGATGAGCGCGATGGCACCGACCAGCAGCACCGACAGTGTGAGGGATGCAACCAGCGTGCCCGTGGCCTGCCAGCGCTTGTAGATGGTGGCAAACCAGAAGCCCACCAGGAACAGGAACAGCATCATGATGAAGTAAAAGAACCACTGGATGAACCACGGCTGGTCCGCGACCCAGGCGATGGCGAACATGCGGCCCTGCAAACCCCAGCCGTTGGTGGCGTTTTCAATGACGCCCAGCACCACATAGAGCGCGGCGACGCTTACGGCAATGACAGCGAACAAGCCCACTGTGCCCAGGAAGAAGTTGCGTCGGCTCACGCTCAGCCCTTGGGAGAAAGGGAAGCTCAGCGTCAAGGCCTGGACGCCCAAACCCAGGAAGTACCACATGACGGCTTGGCCGGCGCCGGAGTATTTCACGCCCACCGAGTCCGGGATCAGGGCCCAAACAGCCATGCTGAGCAGGAACGATCCTGCGATGATCACCGCCGGAATACCCAGGAATGTCCATTTGTTGATGAGCTGCATCTTGGCAACTCCCAGTGCGCGGTTCATCGTGATGCTCCTGTTCGGGTATTCTTGCGGCTCTTCTCGATGGGGTCCGGCGCCGGGCCGTCGAGGGCCGTTTCGGCGTCGAGCGCCTTTCTGATGACAAACTGTTGCAACGAAACCGGCCCCAATTCCAGGCCAAGTTCCTGGGCTTCGCGGCGCTCGGCAGCGCTCAGTGCACCCTCGAGGGTGAGCGAGAGCAACGCACCGATGCTCTCCCTGTGCAGGATGGTGCGGCCGGCGGCGAAGGCCTCAACGCGTGAGGTGGCGCCGGCAACGTTGACGGCTGAACCACGGATGTTCTCGGCGTCGTCATCGACAATGATGCGGCCCTTGTCAATGATGATGACGTGCTCCAGCAGATTCGCCACCTCGTCGATCAGGTGCGAGGACAGGACAATGGTCCGCGGGAACTCCGTATAGTCAGCCAGCAGCCTGTCGTAGAAGAGCTGCCGGGCCACCGCGTCCAAACCCAAATAGGGTTCGTCGAAGAACGTCAATTCAGCCCGCGAGGCTAAGCCAATGATGACCCCCACGGCCGACAGTTGGCCGCGCGAGAGCTTCTTGATGCGGCGTTTCATGGGCAGCTGGAATTCCTTGGCCAATTGCAGGGCCAGCGCGTTGTCCCAATCCTTGTAGAACAGGGCCGCCGCCTTGAAGGCGTGCACGGGCTTGAAGTCGTCCGGGTACTTTTGCGATTCGCGGATGAAGCAGATCCGGCTGAGCACCTTTTCATTCTCATAGGGGCGCTCCCCGAACACACTCACGGATCCGCTGCTGGCAAAGCCTTGCGCCGTCAGAATGGACATGAGGGTGGTTTTGCCGGCGCCATTGCGGCCCAGCAATCCGTAGATCTTGTCCCGCTCCAGATTGAGGCTGACTCCATCCAGTGCCTGGACGTCCCGGTACCGCCGGTTCAGGTCCGACACCTGGACGATGGGTGTGCTCATAACGCGCCTTCTTTCGCATCGGCTCTGGTTATTTCTGCTCCTGCACCCGGTTCCCGGGCCAGCATTTCCGCCAGCGCTGCGCCGTCGATCCCCAACTTGCGGGCCTCACAGGCCAGCGGGCGGACAAACTGTTCGTAAAAGTCGTCCCGGCGCCGGCTCATCAGCACGGCACGGGCTCCGGTGGCAACAAACATGCCAATTCCCCGTTTCTTGTAGAGGATGCCGTCGTCAACAAGGCGGTTGACACCCTTGGCCGCTGTGGCCGGGTTGATTCTGTGGAAGGCTGCGAACTCATTGGTGGAAGGTGCCTGGGTTTCTTCGGCTAGGACGCCGTCAACAATGTCGTTCTCGATCATTTCCGCAATTTGCAAAAAGATCGGCTTGCTGTCGTCAATCATTGGCCCCCACCGCCAAACCGTGGCCGGTGAAACCGCTCCTCAGCTCCATTGGTTCATTACTCATGTAACTAACCATAGACGCTACGACGTCATAGTCAAGAGGGTGCCCGAAATATCCCCCTCCGGGTGGAGGAAGCGTTCAGCTAAGTGCCGTAATCTGGAACGGTGATACTAACCGCACTCATTGACTCTGCCCTGCCCGCGCTTGTGGGACACGGATCAATTCCCGCCCTCGGCATCCTGCCCGACTGGCTGGACCCCATGAAGATCCTGGACAACTCAGCTCTTGGCTTCTGGGTAGTGATCATTGCCTGCGCCATCATCTTCGCCGAGACCGGACTCCTGGTGGGCTTCTTCCTGCCGGGCGATTCACTGCTGTTCACAGCCGGCCTGCTGGTGAGCACCGGCGCCATGCCCGTGAACATCTATGTGTTGATGGGGATGTTGATCGTCTCCGGTTTCGTGGGCAACCAGCTGGGCTACTACATCGGCTACAAGGCCGGCCCTGCCATCTTCAACAAGCCCGACTCCAAGCTTTTCAAGAAGCAACATGTGGACAGCGCACACGCCTTTTTTGAAAAGCACGGAGGCAAGGCCCTGATTTTGGCCCGCTTCGTCCCGATTGTGCGCACCTTTGTGCCCGTCATAGTGGGCGTGGCCAAGATGGACATGCGCAAATTCCTACTCTTCAACGCCATTGGCGCCGTGCTCTGGGCAGGCGGAGTCACCTACTTGGGTTACTTCCTGGGCAATAAGGTGCCGTGGGTGCGCGACAACCTGGACATCATCTTCATCGCCATTGTTGCCGTCTCTGTCATCCCCATCGGCATCGAGTTCCTCAAGGCCCTGAGCCACCGTCGCAAGAAGAAGGTCGCCCAGCAAGCCGAGACCGCGCCGTAATTTCTTTCCTTAACGCACGACGGCGGCCCGCAGCAATTGCTGCGGGCCGCCTTTTCGTTCCGCCCGCCCAACTATGACGCAGTAGGTGCTGAAAATCGCCGCGAATTTAGCACCAACTGCGTCATAGTTGGGAGAGGGCCTTGATGATGTGCGGCAGCAACGCGCGGAACGCGTTCCCGCGGTGGCTGATGGCGTTCTTTTCAGCACTGCTCAGCTCGGCACAGGATTTGTCCGTACCCAGGGGCTGCAGGATGGGGTCATAGCCGAACCCGCCCGCGCCCCGCGGTACGCTCAGCAAGGTTCCCTCAAGGGTTCCTTCTTCCACCACATCCACCGAGCCGTCGGGGCTCGCCAAGGCTGCCGCGCACACAAAGCGTGCACCGCGGTGCCCGGGGGCGATGTCGGAGAGCTGAGCCAGCAGCAGGTTCAGGTTGGCGGTATCATCGCCGTGGCTCCCGGCCCAACGGGCGGAAAAGATCCCGGGGGCGCCGCCCAGAACGTCAACGGCCAAGCCGGAGTCGTCGGCAATGGCAAGAGCGCCGCTGAACTGTGCCACGGCATGTGCCTTCAACAACGCGTTTTCGGCAAAGGTGACACCTGTTTCGGCAACGTCGGGGGCTTGGATGGCTCCGGCGTCGAGCACGTCCGTGTCAACATCCAAACCCGGCACCTGGCCGCGCAACAGTTCACGCAGCTCGCGCAGCTTGCCCTGGTTGTGGGTGGCCAGGACCAGTTTGGGTGTGCTCATCAGATGCCGAGGGTTTCGCGCTGGATGCGGGTCAGCTCGGTGGTGCCGATGAGGGCCAGGTCCAGGAGCTGGTTGAGCTCGTCACGGTCAAACGGGGCGCCTTCGGCCGTACCCTGGACCTCGACGAACTTGCCGGATCCGGTCACCACAACATTCATGTCCGTCTCGGCGCGCACGTCCTCAACGTACGGCAGATCCAGCATGGGGACGCCGTCGATGATGCCCACGGAGATGGCGGAAACCGTGTCAACGAGGGGCTGGGCGTTCTTGGCGATCAGCTTGTTTTCCTTGGCGTAGGCAATCGCGTCGGCCAGGGCCACGTAGGCGCCTGTGATCGCTGCCGTGCGGGTGCCGCCGTCGGCCTGCAGGACGTCGCAGTCCAGCACAATGGTGTTCTCACCCAGGGCCTTGAGGTCGATAATGGAGCGCAGCGACCGGCCAATGAGGCGTGAGATCTCGTGTGTGCGGCCGCCAATCTTGCCCTTG
The DNA here is from genome assembly GCF_054510895.1 of Arthrobacter sp. HLT1-20. NCBI lineage: Bacteria > Bacillati > Actinomycetota > Actinomycetes > Micrococcales > Micrococcaceae > Arthrobacter > Arthrobacter sp. HLT1-20. The sequence continues at coordinate 101,271 of NZ_JBTNDR010000011.1, forward strand.
ACGGATTCGCGGGAGTTGCGGGTGTTGGTGGCGCGGGGCAGCATGGCGTATTCGGCGGTGACCCAGCCGGTGCCTTCGCCCTTAAGCCAGCGCGGCACGCCGGGGGTCAGGGATGCGGTGCAGAGCACGCGGGTGTTGCCGAATTCAATCAGGGCCGAACCTTCGGCCTGCTTGGACCAGCCGCGGGTAATGGTGATGTCGCGGAGTTGGTCGTTGGCGCGCCCGTCAGAGCGCAAGGAAACAGTTTCAGTGGAAGTCATGGACTAAGCCTAGCGGCCGAGGGGCCACGAGCGAGCGCAGCGAGCTTGGGGAGGGCGCGACGGCGCTAGCGGCCGAGGGGCCACGGGCGGGGGCCCACGGCCGCGAGGGACCCGCCGCGAGCTTGCGAGCGGTGGGAGCGGCTGGGGAGCAGCGAGCTTGGGGAGGGCGCGACGGCGCTAGCGGGTCTTGTTCGCCAGCTTGTAGTTTCTCTTCGCCGTGAAGAAGGCGCCGGCAGGACCCGTAAAGCACAGCACCATGGCGGCCATGCCGAGCAGGACCTGCAAGATCGTGGCGATTCCGCTGGGCAAGGACAGGCCATTGAGCTGTGTCAAGGACACGATGGCCAAAACGCCACCCACCATGCGGGCCCAACCCCTGCCCTGCTTGAGGAACAGGCCAATCACCACGTAGGCAACCACGGCCGCCACGCCTATGACAATGGAGGTGGTCAGCGCAAACATGATGGTTGTGTCGATCATCTCCGGCGTCAGGCCAGGAATGTTCTGGCTCCGGAGCTGCTGCTCCACCTGTGTGCGGAATGAGCTGGAAAACACCTTAATAACACCAAAAATGGTGGCCACAACGTGCAGTGCCGCAGCTCCCAGCAGCATGAAGAAGATGGTGTTCATGATGGGCGGGGCCGTGGGCGCCGGCGCCGGCGTAAAGGAATCGGGTGCGGGGTTGTACCGCGGCATTTCGGTCATGGCTGGCATCCTTAGTCATCTCATGGTCGACGGCGCACGGCCGCCAGGTCGTGAGTCGAGCCTAGCTGCCGGTCCAGCCAAAGAGGATGCTCCTTTGGGACGATATTCGCCGGCAGGCAGCCCGACCGCGCAGGAGACTAGATGGTGTAGTGGACGCCCGCCACGGCGGCGGCAACATCTCCGGTATACACTTCCTTGGCTTCGGCCACCACAGTGTTGGTGTCGGTCCAGACCGGAATGTGGGTCAGCAGCAGGCGCTTCACATTGGCGCGGGCTGCCGCCTCGCCGGCGCGCTTGCCGGTGAGGTGGACGTCCTTGATGGCGTCGTCGCGGCCCTCCTGGAAGGCGGCCTCGCACAGGAAAAAATTCGCGTCCTGGGCTGCGTCTTCCAGACCCTGGCAGCTGTCGGTGTCCCCGGAATACGTCAGCACGGAGGTGCGGTCAAGGCCGGTGCCGTCGAACTCGGTGACTTCAACGCGCAGCGCATAGGCTTCCGGGACGGGGTGGTTCACGGCAAACGGGGTCACCTTGAACGGGCCCACCATGACGGGTTCGCGTTCTTGCCAATTCTGGAAATCAAATTCCTCGTGCATGCCCGGATCAAGGTCAAGCCCGTAGGCGGTAGCCAACCTGTCTGCTGTTTCGGCCGGGCCCCAGACGGCGATCCTGTCACGGTTCCAGCCATCGGGGCTCCAACGGACGGCCACGTGCAGGCCGCACAAGTCCATGCAGTGGTCGGGGTGCAGGTGGCTCAGGAAAATGGCGTCGATATCTTCCAAGTCCATGTACTTCTGCGCGGCGCCCAGGGCACCGCTGCCCAGGTCGATCAGCACCCGCCAGGGCCGCACGCCGTCGTGTGCCGTCAGCAGGTAGCAGGACGCGGGCGAGGCCGGGCCGGGAAAAGACCCGCTACATCCAACGATCGTTAACTTCATGTGTGCTCCCCCGCAACTGTTCCCGGACTAGCAAGTCTGCCCATCGAATCCGCCAAAACAAAATTGGAGACCTGTGTGACCGCCGGCCCGACGGCATTCCTGCGGGCCGCGGCGAGCATGTCCGGGGTGATGCGGGCCAGCGAACCTGTGGGGTAGTGGGCAGCCACGTGGCTGACCTGTTCCACGCCACGGACTTCCGGGCCCAGGAAGCGCCTGGCCAGCACACCGAAGCTGCCGGCGTCGCCCGTGGCGAGGAAGTTGTGGGTGGGCGGCTGCGCGGAAACACGCTCAAGGTCGTGGCTGACGAGTGCCTTGTACACGTCCTTGGCGGTTTCCTCGGCGCTGGAGACCAAAGTGACCGAATCCCCCATGACGTAGGAGATGACGCCCGTGAGTAGCGGGTAGTGCGTGCAGCCCAGGACCAGGGTGTCCACTTGGGCGGCCTTGAGCGGGGCCAGGTATTCCTCGGCGGTGGTGAGCAGCTCGGCGCCTGCCGTGATGCCCGATTCCACAAACCGCACAAAGTCCGGGCAGGCCACGGAGGTGATGCTCAAATCAGGGGCTGCCGCAAAGGTGTCCTCATAGGCGCGTGAACCAACGGTGGCCACGGTGCCAATGACGCCCACCTTGCCGCTGCGGGTTGCTGCCACGGCGCGCCGCACGGCCGGCTGAATCACCTCGATGACGGGGATTCCGTAGCGGGCCGTGTAGCGTTCCCGGGCATCCCGCAGCACGGCAGCAGAGGCCGAGTTGCAGGCAATGACCAGCAGCTTCACCCCGGAATCCACCAGCTCATCCATGACGCCCAGGGCGTTCGCGCGGACCTCGGCAATGGGCAGCGGACCGTAGGGGCCGTTCGCTGTGTCGCCAACGTACATGATGGATTCGTTGGGCAGTTGGTCAATCACAGCGCGGGCCACTGTCAGCCCGCCCACCCCGGAATCAAAAATGCCGATGGCCCGCTCGGACACCGTGCCCTGTCCGGAGGTGCCAACGGTTGGTGTTGGGGCTGTTCTTGGATGTGTGCTCATGATCGTTCCAACAATAGTTTGTTTGCCGGCCGAGCTGTTGCTATTGCGGCTAAAAACACAGCTACTTTGTGCGCTGCAGGCTCGCCAGCATGGCTTGGACAAGGCTTTCCTGGAGCCAGGAGACAAAGTTGTAGACAAGGCTCAGGTAGCTGTCCACATCTTCGGCGTCACCCCAGTCCTGGACCTCGTGGACGCGTTCGGCGTCCTCCTCATCACGGATGTCCAGCCGCTCGGCCAGCACCAGGCGGATGTCATTGAGCGCCATGGCCCACAGTTTGGCCGCTTCCTGATCAAGCAGCAGCTTCTCGGAGTCCAAGGCCATGGAGGCCGCGCGCAGGGCGCCGATCTTGGTTTCACGCAGCGAGCGTTCGGTGAGCTGGCGGAACTCAAGGGCGGAGTCGGCGTCGTCCTTCACGGCATCCGGCAGCAGCCGCAGCAGGGCGGGATCGTCCGGGACCGAGACCTCCATGTCAAGGCCAATCAGGGCCGCCAGCGGGTCCTCATGGGCGGGACGTTCGGGCTCCAGCATGGTGATGATGTCGGCAAAAAGCTTGCGCAGCAGGTCACGTTCGGCAGGTTCCAGGTAGCCGGTGATGCCGCGGCGCCCGGCGGAAAAGGCCTTAGCCACGTCCGCCACCCTTCTGAACCGTTGCCCACAAGCCGAATCCGTGCATGGCAACGGCGTGTGCTTCCATTTTTTCCTTCGTTCCATGGGCCACGGCGGATTTACCCTCCGTGTGGACCTGCAACATCAATTTCGCCGCCTTTGCCTCTGAATAGCCAAAATAACTTTGGAAGACGTAACTGACATAGCTCATCAAATTAACCGGGTCGTTCCACACGATTAATTCCCACGGAATGTCCGGGGAGATGAGTTCGCGCGTTGAGACTTCCCGGTCTGTTTCCGGGGCTGTGCTGACACTCATGTGTCCATTCTAGTGTTGCCGCACTAAAGTAAATTCCGTGACTACGCCATCAAACTGGGGCCACCCCCGCACTTCATTGTTTACGGATCACTATGAGCTGACAATGCTGCAGGCAGCGTTGCACTCCGGCGCCGCCCACCGTCGCAGCGTTTTTGAGGCCTTCGCCCGGCGCCTGCCGGACGGCCGCCGCTACGGCGTAGTGGGCGGCACGGGGCGTTTGCTGGAAGGTTTGGAGCACTTCCGCTTTGGTCCCGACGAGCTGAATTTTTTGGCCAACAACAACGTTGTCAACGACGAAACCCTGGCGTGGCTGGCCGACTTCAAGTTCTCCGGCGACGTCTACGGTTATGCAGAGGGCGAACTGTATTTCCCCAATTCGCCCATTTTGACCATCGAATCCACGTTTGCCGAGGCCTGCATTCTGGAAACGTATGTGCTCTCGGTGCTCAACCACGACTCCGCCATCGCCTCCGCAGCCTCCCGCATGATCGGTGCCGCCGGCGCGCGTCCCTGCATTGAGATGGGGTCCCGGCGCACCCAGGAGGAATCCGCTGTGGCCGCTTCCCGCGCCGCCGTGATTGCCGGGTTCCACAGCACCTCCAACCTCGAGTGCGGTTTGCGCTACGGCGTCCTGACGCAGGGCACTGCCGCGCATTCCTTCACCCTCCTGCACGATTCCGAGGAGGATGCCTTCCGGGCCCAGATCGGCTCCATGGGCGCCGGCACCACGCTGCTGGTTGACACGTACGACGTCGAGGCCGCCGTCCGCAAGGCTGTCGCCATAGCGGGCCCCTCCTTGGGCGGCGTGCGGCTGGATTCCGGCGATCTTCTCGCCCAGGCACGCGACGTCCGGGCCCTACTGGATTCGCTCGGGAACACCAGCACCCGCATCACCGTGACCAGCGATCTCGACGAGTTCGCGATTGCCGCCCTGGCCGCAGCACCCGTGGACTCCTACGGTGTTGGCACCTCCTTGGTGACCGGATCCGGCGCCCCCACAGCCTCCATGGTGTACAAACTGGTTTCCCGCGAGGGCAACGACGGCGAGTTTGTCTCCGTTGCCAAGGCAGCCAAGAACAAGGCCAGCGTGGGCGGCAAAAAGTACGCCATGCGCCGCCTGAACAACGCAGGCATTGCCACGGCGGAGATTGTGGGCATTGGCCACGAACCGGCGGCCGACAGCAACGACAGGCCCCTGCTGGCCACCTTCATGACCGGCGGCGTGCTGGCGCCGGGCTGGACTGGCGCCGAGGGCGTGGTGCGGGCAACAGCCCGCCATACCGCCTCCATGGCTGAACTGCCGGGAGCCGCGCGCCGGCTCCAGCGCGGGGAACCTGTCATCCCCACCGAATACGAACAAGCAACAACCGCAAAGAACTAAGAGGAGCTACTCATGGCCAAGGCCCTGATTATTGTTGATGTCCAGAACGATTTTTGCGAAGGTGGCTCACTTGCCGTCACGGGCGGGGCCGAGCTTGCCAGCGAGATCACCGAGCTGATTGCCGACGCACCGGACTTCGACTTCATTGTTGCCACCCAGGACTGGCATGTGGACCCGGGCAGCCACTTCTCGGACACCCCCGATTTCCGCACCAGCTGGCCGGTCCACTGCGTTGCCGGATCCAAGGGTGCCGCCCTGCACCGCAACCTGGACACCGAGGACATTGACGCTTATTTCCGCAAGGGCAAGTTCGACGCCGCCTACTCGGGCTTCGACGGCCTGCTCGCCCCCGAGGACGAGGTTGCCGTGGGCGAACGCGAAGCGCACGAGTCCGCCGACGAGGACGCCGAAACGCCGTTGAGCCTCGATGACTGGCTGCGCGAGAACGACGTCGAGGACGTCGTCATCGTGGGTCTGGCCACGGACCACTGTGTCCGTGCCACGGCCCTGGATGCCGTCAACGCCGGCTACAACACCACAGTGCTGCGCGATTTCGTTGCCGGCGTGGATGAGGACGCCAGCGAGGAAGCCCTGGAAGAACTCGAGGACGCAGGCGTGGAGGTCAAATAAGACCACCACACTGAGGGCGTGGGGGGGAGGGGGGAAGGGGGGGGGGGTGTGGCGGCGTGGGTGGTTTTTTCTCCCCCCTCTTCT
>NZ_JBTNDR010000012.1:0-106123 GCF_054510895.1 Arthrobacter sp. HLT1-20
AGCAATTGCGCCCTTAGCCATCTTGTTCATATCAGATCCCCTTGTTCGTGTTCTCCTCAGCAGGCCTTCCTGCCGATGAGTTCAACAATGCCGCCCCCAACTCAAGAAACAGCACCAAAAACCCGGAAGATTACAACAAGAAAAACACAAGATTAAGGTGGCTCTTGTGGACGCTGCCCCAACTCAAGAAACTCTCAAGCTGGCGGGAGAAATATGCCCCGCTAGGAGGGTGTCACCGGTTACAGTGGGGCTCTAAGAATCATTGGATCGCGTTTTTTGGGGGACTGCGAATCATGCCATTTCAAGGACTGCCTTTGGTGAGTATTGCCGTGCTCCACGAGCTTGAAGAGTCTCTGGACGGGGAGATCTCACTGTGCCAGGGCTTTGTGGTTACGTTCATCAGCATGTGGGGCCCTCGGTTTGATCGGCTGTCCACGGCCATTGCCGAGCAGGACACGGACCGGGCCATGGATGCAGCCTTGAGCCTTTGCACCTCCAGCCACATGGTTGGTGCCCAGCGACTCAATCTCTTGACCCTGGATCTCATCCAGGTACTCAAGAGCAGCCAGCCGAATCAGGCAACAATGGCGTTGCCTACCCTAGGACATTGCGGGGAGCAGACCATGGGGGAACTTTCCAGGTGCTACCTCAAGCCCCAATGAGCTGGCCCAAGCAACCCCCAGGCTGGTCACTAAACTTCTCATATTCCCAAATATGGCATTATCGGTACATGCAACGCGATGCCTGACGGTTGCCATGTTGAAGGATGGAAGCCCCCATGAGCAACCCCGGTAATCCGCAGAGACCTTTCCGCTTCTTGGGCTCGCTGCAGCCCCTGCGCCGGCGGGTGTTCCTCACCCAGTTGCCGCTGACACTTGTCATGGTGGTTTCCGTAGTCATTGCCGCAGTCTTCTACCCTTCTTCCTTCCGTGAGCCTTTGTTCATCGCCTCCTTGGCCATGCACGTGTTATTGTTGGCGGCAGCCTTCGGAGTCCCGTGGGAGAGGCTGCCGCGGGGGGCTTTTTTGATCATCCCGTACCTTGATTTTGTGGCGATTGGCCTTTTCAGGGGCGGCAACCAACAATTCCTGACAGCCGTGGGCTTGTTGATCTTCTTCCCCGTGTTCTGGCTCGCTTCCTCGGGGATCGCCCGCAGAACCGCCGTGGTGGTCAGTGTGACGGCAGCGTTGCTGATCGTGTGGCTTCCTGTGCTTCTGACTCCTGGTGGTTTCACGCTGGAGCAGTTGGCCAAGCCTCTGCTGTTTCCGCTGGTGGTCCTTGCTTACGCCACCACTGTGGTTGCCGTGACCAACACAGTCAACGTGCAGCGCAAGGCATTGGAAGCCAAGGATGTGGAATTGCGTGCAGCCTTGCATGCCAGCCAGCAGCGCGAACGGCTGCTGGCAACAGTTGTGGACACCGTGGCCGTTGGTGTGGTGGTGGTTGACGCCGAGGGCAATGACATGCTGATGAACGCCACCCAAAAAACTCTGCACACCCATGCACTTCCTGCGGATATTGCCGATCCGGAGGAAAAGGAGCTGCTGGTATTCTCCGTGGACGCTGTCACCTCCTTGGAGGCAGAGGAGCGCCCCGTTCGCCGGGCTATTCGGGGCGAGGCATTCACCAACTTTCAAGTGTGGCTGGGCACGGGAGACAAAGCCAGGGCAGTCTCCACCGCCGCTCGGCCCATCCTGGATGAAGATGGCTCCTTCGACGGCGCGGTAATTGCCTTCCATGACATCACTGAGATGATGGCAGCCTTGGAGGCCAAGAATGACTTTGTGGCGAACGTTTCGCACGAATTCCGCACTCCGCTGACGTCCATCCAGGGCTACTTGGACATGGTGTTGGAGGAGCCGGAGCAGCTCTCTGCCGAGGTACGCAGCTACCTGACCGTCGCATCACGCAATGTGGACCGCCTCAGTTCGCTGGTCTCTGATCTGCTGACCACGGATTCGGTGACGCTTCAGCTGAGCCGGACGGATTTTGCATCACTGATCTCAGAAAGTGTGTTCTCCGCGGCACCGGCTGCGGAGATGAACAAGCTCACGCTGCGATCGGAGGTGGAAGGGCCGCTGGAGGCTTTCATCGATGTCAGGAGAATTGGACAGGTCTTGGATAACTTTGTCTCCAATGCCGTCAAGTACTCCCCCGACGGCGGAACAATCACCGTGCGTGCGTGGGCCGATGGTGCGGATTTGTGGTGCCAGGTTCAGGACACTGGCATGGGCATGAACACCGAGGAACAGGCCGAGGCTTTTACCAAGTTCTTCCGGGCCAGGTCCGCCATGGCGCGGTCCATTCCGGGCATTGGGTTGGGGTTGATGATTTCCCGAACCATTGTTGCCAAGCATGGGGGCACCATTAGTCTGCACAGTGAGCCAGGATCGGGTACCACCATCGGCTTTGTACTGCCAGGAGCCCTGTCAGTGGGGAAGGGCACTCGTGGCATGCAGACAGGCTATGTCCCCCATATCGCTTCCTGACATCTCCGCTGGCAGCCGTCGCCACAACTGATCCGGTCAAGGGGTGGTGGTGTGTTGGAATGGGGGGATATCCAACACACCACCGGATGGGGCATGGTCGCCGGGGCAGCAACATGCCCCCGTCTCAGGGGTCTGTGGTGCTGTGTGGTTTAGAGGCCGTTGCTGCCGGCCGGGGCCAGCTGCGTGAGCTCGTAGCCGATGGCGGAGAAGTCGTAGTTGGAGTTCACCGAGTCACGGTTCGCCGTTGATTCCTTGAACGCGAACGTGGTGGTCGCAGTCACCGTGCCGGTATCGGCAGCGTGAAGGGTGGTGGCCGGCAGAACCGCACCATTAGCAGCGTTCTTCAGGGCAGTGGTGGAAACAACAGCGTTCGCATCAAAGCCGTTATTGGCGGTGTCGCCAGTAACCTTCAACGTGGCAGCCATCAAGTCACCGCTGAGTGTCACATCCAACTGCTGGGTGTACGTCAACGTCTCACCGGGAACAACCTTGTAAGCGGCAATATTCGTGATGGTCTCACCAGCGGAGTCCGTCCACGCACCAGCAGAAACCGGAACCAGGTTCAAATCACCGGAAACAACCGAGCCCATAGAGGAATTCTGCGCCTGGTTCCAGGTAGCCAACGTCCCGCCACCACCTGCCAGCAAAATAACGCCTACAGCAGTAGCAATTGCGCCCTTAGCCATCTTGTTCATATCAGATCCCCTTGTTCGTGTTCTCCTCAGCAGGCCTTCCTGCCGATGAGTTCAACAATGCCGCCCCCAACTCAAGAAACAACACCAAAAACCCGGAAGATTACAACAAGAAAAACACAAGATTAACCTTCAGCTCACATCCAGACTCAAACCTCAAGTTGGGGTGCGGATCTGAAAAAATCCCCGCCGTTCCGGGAGTACGGCCTCATCACGCCGGCGGCTGCGGACCCAAAGACTGTCCGTTTGTATAAGGTTTGGTCAAGTTTCCATGATTTGAGCAAAAACCCCACAAATTCCCGCAGGCTGGCGATAGTCTTGAAAAGGAATCCGGCAGCAGCTGGGTCAGCAAACACCGGCAGGAGGCAGGAGCAAAGCATGAGTGTTACAGCATTGCCACTAGTCTGCACCGCAACGTTGCACTCCCTTGAGGAGTCCCTCGACGGTGAAACTGCGCTCTGCCGCAACTTTGTGTGCCGCTATGTAGATATGTGGCCCGGACGTTTTACCCGGATACATGAAGCTGTCTCGGCTGGCCAAAGCGAGGCCGCCATGGATGCAGCACTGAGTCTGCGCAGCTCCAGCATGATGGTGGGCGCCGCGCGGCTCGGAGAGCTGACCAGCGATCTCATCAGGGCGCTGGAAGCGGGTTGCAACTCAGCAGCCTCAAAAAAACTTGCGGCATTGCGCCGCTGTGGGAACCAAACCGCGGGCCAGTTGTCTGCAAGCTACGTCAATGTGGCGTAACGTTTCAATGTGACCCGCACCAATAAAACTCTCCACCGCTTGGCTGTTGGCCTCATGGCCGCCTATTTGGTTGCGCTTGCCCTCATAGTCTTTTGGCCCACGCCCGTGGATAGGCCCGCGGCCGGATCACTTCATCGGGTCATTGCCTGGCTTCATCTCCATGGCATGCCAGCATTCATTGACTATGCGCAGATCGAGTTTTCCGCGAACATCCTCCTCTTTGTGCCCATGGGCATCATTGCCGCTGTGTGGACCAAGAAAGCTTTGTGGGGACTGGTCATAGGATTCCTGACCTCCTGCACCATTGAGCTGAGCCAGTCGCTTTTCCTCGCGGCAAGGTTCCCCTCCATGCTGGACGTCCTGGCAAATACCCTAGGCGCCGGCATCGGTGCGGGGATTTACTACTTAGCCCACCGCAGCCCGGTGGTCGAGCCCGGAACGTTGGTCGAGCCCGTCGAGACCCCGGTGGTCGAGGCGCCGGAAGGATCATCGAAAAAATGAGCACCTCTCCCCCGTTCCGGATATTAACCGTATGCACCGGCAACATCTGCCGCTCGCCCATGGCCGAGCGGCTCCTGCAGCACGGTCTTGACCAGGTTTCGCCCGGAGCGTTCCAGGTGACCAGTGCTGGCACCAGCGCCATGGTGGGCCACGGCATCGAGCCTCATGTGGAGGGCTTCATCCGGGTCATGGGAGCACCGGCGGATAACTTTGCTTCTCGCCAGCTGACATCTGCGATCCTGAAGGAACAGGATCTGGTACTGGCACTTACCCGAAGGCACCGCAGCCGGATTGTGGAGATGCACCCGGCATTGTTGAAGAGGACGTTCACTCTTCGTGAGCTAGCCAGAATTTTGCCTCACATCGAGGTTCCACCAGGATTGGGCCCGGCTGAACGCTGGGAAGCCATGATTCCGCTGGCAATGCGTGCACGCAGCCAGTTCCGTTCTGCTCCTGAGGATGACGACGTGGTGGATCCATACAGGCGGCCGGATGACATTTATGAGCAGATGAGGCGGGACATCGCATTGGCTTTGCGGGCCGTGGAGAAGTGGCACTTCGACGGGAGCCGCTTCCATCCGCAAGCAAGTCCGCCAATTTGGTGAAACACCATTCTCCAACTTTCCTCCATTGGCGGTAAGGCATCAGGGAGCGACACGAAGAAGCCTCATCCATAGGTCATACCGTCCCGATTTCCGTAGGGAACATATGCGGCTGCAAGCGCACGGAGCAATGCCAGAAGTCATAGAATAGTCGCGGCAACAATGGCCGCCACGACTAAACATTCGTCTAGATATCATGAGTCCTTGCGACTCAATTTAATTATTCCCTTAGACTTGAGCACCAACACTCGAAAATCATTTAGTCGCGGTATGTAGAAGTCCATGGCGTGAATTTTCAGCAGGCGCATTGCAAAGTATATATTCATATTTGAAGCCACCAAGTTGCCAATCAGAGTCGCGAAGGCTGCACCAAAGGCGCCAAAAGGGGGAAGAAGAAACACCAACAGGACAATATTGATCACGGCAGCAATGAGCAATGATGTACTGCGTTTCCCAGGGTGCCCTCGCGAGCTCAAAACAGCGCCAGCGACTGATCCGGGAACACCGGCCACGTTTGCAAACACCAGCATCGCCACCAATGCCATGGCCGGCGCGAACTCTTCGCCGAAGAGAGATGTAAACCAGAATGGCATGCTCCCGACAATTACAATGCCCATTGCTGCCGATATCAAGAGGCTGCAACGAGCACTCAGAGTCGCCCGATCGGTACGTTGTTGGGCTGAATCCGAAGCCAACGTCACGTCTCTCACGGCATTGTTTGCAAGTAGCGATGCATCCGAGACGTTCACGGCGACCACGTAGTATCCCAATTGTGAAACACTGGATAACGGCGTCATAATGACCTGCGCCATACGTGTCAAAAGAACGCCGGACAGTGAACCAACCCATATTCGCATCCCATAGCTCAGGACCTCCTTCAGCGGGAGTCGCGGGAGATCAGTTTGTTTCCAGGTTGACCGATCACGCAGTAGCACCGTGTAGGTGAAACCGCTCGCTACCGCCGACACAACAGTTACAACCACGGCAGTCAATACTGTGAGATTACCTGTCCACATAAGGACGACAAACGAAACGAGCTTTAGAAACTCCGTCAGGCACCTCTCTATAGTGACCAACGTCCAACGATGGAGCCCGGATGCGAGACCACGTAACACACCGACGATGAGTGTCGCTGGGAGCATCGGCGCAACCAAGAGCACTAAACTTGTCAGCCCCGGATCGGACCCTGCAAGAATAGACGCCGTCAACATGATCAATAGAGAGCCGAGTAACCCAACAAGAAGCTGAATAGTAATTATGGGCCGCAATAGATATGCAACTGCGCTGGGAGTCGAAGCCACGAAATGAACTACTGCCTGTGGGAGTCCTAGTGCGAAAATCGATACAGCCAAGAGCAGCGGGGCAGTCGAAGCAGCTACAGCTCCACGTCCGTCCACACCGAGGGTCTGGGCCAAGATTGGCGCAGAAACGAGTGCCGCCACAGGCACGAAAAGATAACTAAATGCGGTCAGGGCCATATGCCGACTGACATTTCCAGGATCGTTTGCTTTGATTAATGTCGCCATCTTAGAATTTCATCGCCAAATCGCTAGTTTCATGAACCTCATTATTACTTGGCCTACGGGCGACAGCCAAGGCGACAACGAGCCACAACAAAGAAGTAGCAGAACTCTGCAGTGTTCCGCCGCTGTAGGATTGAAAGATAATGAAAACCGCTATGAATGCAACGACCCCACCAGGCACAGCCCGAATTCCCCCCATACGTTTAGTCGTGACAAACACGATCATGGCTAGAAAGTAGAGAAGGGTCGGAACCACGCCAATTTCTACTGCATAGGTGAGCGCAGCGCTTTCGAAACTCGTCGTGAGACCCGCTGCTGCCAGCAGGTCGTAACTGTGCGTGGCGCCACCACCGACAATCAGATAGTCAGGCCATACCTGTCCAAAAAGGTCATAGGCCAGCAACCGTACTCTGGTGGATCCAGAGTCATCTGCAAAACGGCTGAATGCACCCCCGAGGACCCCACCCTTTAGCGTAAGTGTCACAGCAACACCGAGCACACCCATCAGTACCAGGCGAGGCACCCATCCGATCTTGCCAGCCAAAAGTATCCATGCAAGAACAATTGCACCAATGATGACCCCCAGCCTCGATCCTGTCATCACCACTGTCAGCAAGAACAACATTGGCAGGGTGACACGTAGAAATCGGCTGCGAATCCCAACAGTGAGCGCCATACCAGCGCACATCAGCATGGACAGCATCAATGGGTGATCGGTTGATCCAATAACTCTTTGAATCCCGGAAGACCACCAATATTGGCGCTCATAGTAGGACTCAAATAGGAGGACAGCCCCCGTCAAGGACTGCATCACTGCCAGCCCTGCCTGGGCCGTAGAGATCGCCAGTACCAAGTTCCGCAACCACCCGGCAAGAAAAGGCGATCTTTTTTGTTCCGCCAATACCAAGACAGCAAAGATTATTGGGCAAATGAAAATATACACAATGGAAGTAATTCCGCGGACACCTGAACCAGCGATGGTCGTTAAAAGTGCGACAAAGATTACTATACCAATAGTGGCGAAAGCTCCCCGGTTAGCACGCATGACCTCAGCAATCCCGTTGTTCGGCATAAGGGCTCGAAGGGCAAAAATCACCAAGACCAGCCAAGATGCGGGATGCATACTCGGAATGGGGCCAATTCCAGAACCAGGTATGCCAGTCACAAGATCGGATGCGATCCAGGGGATTGTGAACCATAAGGTCGGAACAAATAGCAGCGGGATATAAGAGCGACGACCACTCGCCACAACAATAAAGGCGCAAATCAATATCCAAATTACAAATTGCATATTTAGACTGAAGTTCCTGAACTAATGTCAATTGAAATAATCTCGGTCAATTCAGGAGAATAAGCTAACCGAATCATGGCGTCATTCCCATCTCCAACATGATTCTTCTTGAACAAGGCGTCTCGCTGCGACCGCAAGAGCATCAGATAGTGCTTGGGTGATGTTGACACTTGACGAGTACGCACGCCTACTGATAGAGCGGTGGCGTGTAGCCATATGTCGTCAGCACTCCAGAACGTGGGGCTGAATTGATCTCCGCGCCGACGAAGCTCCCTGAGTACAGACGGGGGATAGATCACACCGCCAGTCCCTGTGGAGAAGATGCCGAAGGATGGATCGCTTGTATCCGCAAGTTTCCACCTTGAGTAGGAGTCAAGGACCCTCGGAACGGCGGTAGAAGAAACCACCATCTGGCGGGCTCGATGAGAGACGATGCACTCATCGGAACTCAGATAGACAGAATACAGGCTCTCAAGCCAATCAGTCGGGTAGAACATGTCGTCATCTGCAGTAGCAAGCGGCGTCGTGCTCGTATCGCTACTGGAGGCGACATATGGGTAGTACTTCTTGTGAGGCCCAAAGTTGATACAGGGAAGAATTTCCAAGCCTCGAGATTGCAGCCGCCTGAGCGAGCCCGGAAGATTTTCCATTGCTTCCTTTTCGTCCAGCCACAGGATTATTCGGCTTGGACGGACCCGCCCTGCTGCAATGCTCTCTATAGTGAGAAAGACACTATTTACCCTTGCCCCGTATGAAGTCAGTGATACCACGACTTCTGCCGATCCATGGCAGGATTTTTTACTAATCCAGTTCTTCAAGGTGAACCGCATCGTTAGCCAAACCATGGCCGCTAGACGCTGTGCCCTCGACAATAGGCGGCGAATCCCGCGTTGTTTGATCCCCGCTGTCATCGTCCCACCCGGATCAAGTAGGCAGTGTGAAGAAAGGCCGATCGCATAGCGATGTTCACGAATCGAGGTCCTTTCACCAAATACCGAGGTGCAAGTCTCCCGAATTCCTGAGAAAGCCTCCACAACCATTCCAGCCCGGCCCGCTGGGCAAGAATCGGAGCCCGCTTCTTGGTCTCAGCCGCAAAGTCCACGGCAGCTCCAGCGCCAATGTATACGGCTGCCGGCAATGTGTCTCTCCAGTGGAGAAACCATGACTCCTGCTTTGGGGCACCAAGACATAAAAAGACCACGTCAGGCTTGTAGTCGTGCAGGATCCCAACCGCGTGACTGCCTTTCGGGTCTTTCGCGGAACTCAGCATTGGCATCGAAACAGCTTCAATCAATGCCTCAGGATAACGGCGGCGTAGGTTGCGTGTAGCGAGACCTAGCACCCGGTCGTCACCCCCTGTAATGGCCACGCGCCATTTTCGGTCTGCACTGACTGCCGAAACGGACTCGATAAGGTCCGCTCCCGTGACCCTATGCAGATTCTTGGCCCCAAGAGCGCGAAGGGCCCAGACAACAGGCATTCCGTCTATGACTCGCAGCGATGCATGCTCATAGGCAGGAGTCAAAGGGAATCCGTCATGAAGATCGATTACGTGGTCAATGTTGGCTGTGACCACAAGATGTGCCTGGTCGTCCATCGCCAAGATACTTATACGGTCCAAAGCCTTCTCCATGTTTCCCTGCAAGACGGGCCTATCAATCAGAAAGGGCTTTCCTTGGCGGACACTCAGGACGTTGCGCCGGTTCATCGTCGTTCACCTTCGGTGGCTTTGAACATGTTATTCAAGACAGGATCCAGCTGACCAGCGATCGCTTCAGTCTCACATGCGGTGTCTGAAATGAGGGTACTCAATGACTTCTCGGTCAAATTTCTGACAGCCATCCGTGACGGTTCGATAGAGAACATGGACAGGTAATCCTTGAACTTGAAATCAGGTTCCCCGCTATGGTCATCAAATGAGACTAAGGAAGTTGGCGTGCCGTACGAGTGTGCGAAGATAAAACCGTGCAGGCTGGATGTAGCGACAAAATCGGCTTGACTTACAGCCCTAGCAACGTCTGCAGGCGCTGAGTTCGGCAAGACCACGGACCAGCCATCATTGGAGAGCGCTTTGAGTGACTTCAGACCATTGCGATGATTCAAGACCTCGAAGTGCGGTATCAGTACGCCACCCCTCCTATGCCCGGTCGGCACTGGAGAAGATGAGAAGACGGTCCGCGCCAGGAGCCCCGGATCCCCAATCGCCAGATCTGAACTGAGGCCAAGCGACTCAGCCGTAAGCCTGCCGCGTACACCGACAATGTTGGCCACGGGGCTCAGTGAGGTCCCGTGAACGAGCGGGCGTCTGAGACCAGATCCGACAACGGTTCCATCGAAGCCAGCCCGGACGGCTGTGTTGAGAACAGAACCGACACCAAGGTATTCAGCGGACTTGGCAGTCGCCCTGGAAAATGTTTTTCCAGTCAACTCCTGAAGAAATGTGTGGCTGACTTCGTCACCAAAATTGGAAATCGATCCATTCTGCTTGGCTAGTCGTGTCCAGGCCAACCCATACTTGCTGCTGCTGATGGCAATGTCGCGAGGCGTTGAAAAAGGCCGCCACCAATAGAGAGAACTAGTGGCCTTCATCCGTTTTTATTCCCTTGCGCCTGAATCTTCAATCCGAGATCTGCGACAACAGAATCGGTCAGCAGCTGCAGTTCATCCAGGAAACCCTGCTCCCGGTGCTCAGGCGCAGCCGTGGCCCGGGGAAGGAACATCTTGCGAATTCGGAATCGCACCCGGTCAAGCAACGGTGATCTCAGGTCTGACTTGAGTGGCCCAGTGAAGTGACGGATATGGTCAGCCATGTCGCGGTCATAGGAGTTGTTCCAACGACCTTCAATGACATCGACGCCTCCGATTAGTGACTCGATATATATAATGTTGCCGTTCTCGAATCGAAGATTTGCACGCGCATCCGCCGGAATATCTTCAACCGCACTTGCTAGTACTCGTTCAAAGAAACTCCGACTGGCGTTCGCATTCGAAGCAAAAATGACACCGGAATTGAGACGACCACTTCGCCCGAGTGCCATGCAGATCTGCTCGTCGGATCCTGACAAAACGTCGACGAAGCTCGGCGCCGAAGTCGAAACTCTGCAGTCGGCGTCAATGTAGGCAACTGCATCGTAGCCTGCCTCCATCGAAGCCGACAGGAGCGTCACCTTTAGCCAAGCAGCTAGAGCGGGGTCGCCTACTGTCGGCTGAGTTGCCACACAATAGTCAGCTCCGATACGGGCTGCGTATTGCCGCTGCGACTCGAGGCAGGTGCGATATCCAATGTCGTACCCATTCAATGCGATACTGAACACAAGAATCTTCATTTATCTCCTCTGATAATGGACATCTACGGGTGTTCTGCGATGGTCAAACGAATTCATTACGAGCCGTCTCCAAGAACTACTAGATGGTCACGGATGGAAGACTTAATTTCTCTTCCAATCGAACACTCCGGCCCTAATACCTAGGCTGCAAAAATTGGTAATTGACAGCTCTAACATATCAATGCAGTCACACAATTGTGACCATACTCTTTATGGCTTAGGTGGCCGGCCACAAGTAGTTTGATTGCTGCAGGATATCCAGCTCGTCTTTGAATATTGTGAAACATGACTCCCCAGGGAAACGGGGGGATTTCCTTGCATCTATTGGGCACCTACCGCAGCAATCCGGATCAATTCAGCCCAGATGGATAGGATGTACTAGGAAGCTCGCCCATTTGGATAGGTCAAATAGTAGGAGTCCTATCCGAAAAGAGTGAATTGGATTCATTGCATCCCCGGGAATCTTACCCTAGCACCGCAGTCAAAAGTCAAACCGTTCCAGTAGGTGTCACGGCTTGGTCCTGTGGGCTGTATAATCGATCAAACGCCGCGGGGATTATTGATTCTTGAAATCACGCAACAAATTCGACGACAGCTTCTATTCGGGGGAACCCTTTCTTGGAACTACGGGATAATCTACTCATTCTGCGACGCAACTGGATTATAATAGTTGCATTCACCCTAGTTGGCTTGCTCCTAGGGGGGTTAACATCGGCACTCACGCACCCCGTTTACACAGCTAAGACGCAACTCTTCGTAGCAACCCATAATTCTGGCACTGTCCAAGATCTTCAAACTGGAAACTCTTTCATACAGGCAAGGGTTTCCTCGTACGTCAAGACGGCCACGACGCCAACTGTCTTGCAGCCTGTCATCGACACTCTTGGACTTGCCTATACACCAGATCAGCTGGCATCAAAAATTACAGCTGCGTCTGACCTAAAAACTGTCCTCATTTCCATATCAGTGGAGGACGGCTCCCCCGTTCAAGCTGCGGCGATTGCCCAGGCCGTTGCGAATAGCTTGGTAAAGACCGTCGACAGCCTTGAGAAGCCGAATGATGGAGGACTATCCCCAGTCCGGGTGTCTGTGGTGACACCCGCCACTGCGCCGGCCGCTCAGTCGGCGCCGAATACCAAGATAAGTCTGGCACTCGGTTTGGTAATTGGCTTGGCCGTTGGCGTGGTCACTGCCTTGCTACGAACCACGCTGGATACCCGCTTACGGAACGAGCGCGACCTAAAATTGATTACACAAGTTCCAGTCCTGGGCGGAATTGCCTTTGATCCGGCCGCTACCAAGAATCCGCTGCTGACCGATGGCTCGGGCCATGCCCAGAGGGCGGAGTCCTTCAGGCAGCTGCGCACCAACCTGCAGTTTGCGCACGTCAGCCACAAGAGCAAAACAGTTTTAGTTACCTCATCACTGCCTGGCGAAGGTAAGACCAGCACGGCAACCAACCTGGCCATTGCCATGGCAGAGTCCGGCCAGACAGTGGCACTGGTTGACGCAGATCTTCGCCGACCAATGGTGGCCACCTACTTGGGGCTGGAAGGCCAAGCTGGCCTCACCACCGCACTCATAGGTCTGGCGGACGTCCAGGATCTGATGCAACCGTGGGGTAAGAATGAACTTCATGTGCTGGCATCAGGACGAATCCCACCGAATCCAAGCGAACTTCTGGGTTCAGTAGAGATGAAGCAATTGATCGAACGTCTTGAGGGCGCCTTCGACGCTGTGGTTATAGATGCGCCGCCACTTCTGCCCGTCACAGATGCTGCTGTACTGGCGCAACAGGTGGGCGGCGTGCTCATGGTGATTGGCTGCCACTCAGCCAAGCGGCCAACGGTTGAGAAAGCCTTCTCAACATTGAAACTGGTGGATGCAGACGTTTTGGGAGTGGTCTTGAACCGAGTTCCCACCAAGGGTGCTGATGCCTACTCCTACAACTACTACGGCTACATCAGCAATCCTGCGGACACTGGGCAGCAAAAACCTCCTGTACCCAAGGAAACTGACGCTGAACCCGGCGATGCCTTCGATGAGATCTTGCAAGGCAGGTCAACGCGCCGCGCCAATCAAGACCGCGGCTAACAACCAGCCAGTCGATGAACCGATGCAACCGGCCTCGGCCGGTCTCATTTCCAACCAATTCCAAGTGTGGGGAAAATTGTTGAATAGCAGAAACTGGCGCGTGGACTACGTTCGCCGGATCGGCATTGTGGATGCTGCTGTTGTCATCTGGGCCATGGTGGGTGCGCATGTGATCCGTTTTGGCTTGGACGGTGACGTCCACATCTCGGGTGCGCCATACATCCTAATTACAGTCCTATTGCCATGCGCCTGGTGGTCCATGCTGGGAGCTTGGGGCAGCCGCGAACCCCGGATCCTCGGTTCAGGCCCAGACGAGTATAAGCGCGTCTTTGCCTCGAGCCTGTGGCTCTTTGGCTCCTTGGCCATATTCTCGTATGCCTTCCAGGTTGACCTGGCGCGCGGCTATGTAGGAATAGCGTTCCCCGTCGGTATTGTATTTCTGGTTGCCGGCCGGTGGATACTGCGCCAACACCTGAACTTTGAACGGACCAAGGGAGGCAGCGCCGCCACCGTCCTGTTGGTAGGCGGACCCCGAGCCGTTGGCCATCTTGTTGAAGCGCTGCGGCGTTCTCCCCAAGCTGGCTACTCTCCAGTGGCTGCATACCTCCAGGGACCGTCTGACCAGTCAATCGTGGAGGCCCCGGACTTTCCGGTCTATCGTGGCAACCCATCTGCCGGCGACATACTGGCAGCAGTGCACTCAAGCGGCGCGGATACTGTTGCGCTCACAGCAGGCCTGCACCTCAGCCCCGTGACGATGAGGGAGCTGGGCTGGGAATTGGCAGCGGCGAATATTGGACTTATTGTGGCGCCGGCACTGACGGATGTTGCCGGCCCGCGCATCCATACTCAGCCTGTAGCGGGGCTGCCCTTAATTCACGTCACCACGCCCAAGCTGGAGGGCGGCAAGAAGGTGGCCAAGCGTGCGTTTGATCTTGCCGCCTCATCGATCCTGCTGGCCATGTTGTCTCCTGTCATGCTGATTGTTGCCATCTGCATTAAATTGGACAGCACCGGGCCAATCTTTTTCCAGCAGGAAAGAGTTGGGCTGCTGGGCAATCCATTCATCATGCAGAAGTTCCGTTCAATGGGTGTTGATGCCGAGCAACGGCTGGAGGAACTGCAAGAACACAACCAGGGAAATGGGGTCTTGTTCAAACTGAAGGCCGATCCCCGGATTACCCGCGTTGGGGCCACCTTGCGCAAGTTCAGCCTTGACGAGCTCCCTCAACTCCTGAATGTGCTTTCAGGTTCCATGAGTCTGGTTGGCCCTAGGCCACCGTTGGCAGTTGAAGTCAATGCCTACGAGGAACACGTTCGCCGCCGCTTGTTAGTCAAACCGGGTTTGACCGGCCTGTGGCAGGTTAGCGGCCGCTCCAACCTGTCATGGCAGGATTCGGTTCGGCTTGACCTCTACTACGTGGAGAACTGGTCTCTGGCCGGCGATCTCATCATTCTCTTCCGCACCGTACAAGCCGTGGCAAAACGCGACGGCGCCTACTAAAAGTCCGCACAATCATTTGTCCCGAAGAAGGTAATGCAATGCAAGTATCTGTAATTGGCTGTGGCTACCTTGGCGCCGTCCACGCTGCCTGCATGGCCAAGTTGGGCCATGACGTGGTAGGCATCGACGTTGACGAGCGGAAAATCGCGGAACTGGCGGCCGGCAAAGCTCCGTTCTTTGAACCAAGCTTGGATGAGTTGCTGCTGGAAGTTCAAGCCACAGGCAGGCTGACGTTCACCACGGACATGTCCGCAGCACAGGGCCGTGAAGTGCACTTTATATGCGTAGGAACTCCCCAGAAAAAAGGGGAGAATGCGGCAGATATGAGTTACGTGTATGCTGCAACACGCGCATTACTCCCCCACCTCAGCGCCGGAGATGTGGTGGTTGGCAAGTCCACTGTGCCTGTTGGAACAGCCGCGCGTCTTGCCGAGCTGGTAGTTGAGCAACAGCCGGACGCCCACCTTGCCTGGAACCCCGAATTCCTGCGCGAGGGACATGCTGTGAAAGACACGCTCACGCCGGACAGATTTGTGTACGGTGTCCCCGGAGGGAACGAGGATCACCCGGCGGTGGCGGCCCTTGATGACGTCTATGCAACACCCTTGTCTATGGGTACACGCAGACTGGTTGCCGACTATGCAACAGCAGAATTGGTCAAGGCAGCCGCGAACTCCTTCCTAGCAACAAAGATCTCCTTCATCAACGCCATGGCTGAGGTTTGCGAGGCCGCTGGCGCTGATGTCACGGTCCTGGCCGATGCCATTGGCATGGATGACCGCATTGGCCGGAAGTTCCTCAACGCCGGCATTGGCTTTGGCGGCGGCTGCCTGCCCAAGGACATCAGGGCGTTTATGGCACGCGCCGGGGAACTCGGCGCTGACCAGGCGCTAACCTTCCTGCGTGAGGTTGACGCCATCAACATGCGCCGGCGTACCCGAACCGTGGAACTGACACGGGAGCTATGTGGCGGCGTCCTCATGGGCCAGCACATCACAGTTTTGGGTGCTGCCTTCAAGCCGGACAGCGACGATGTCCGGGACTCCCCAGCACTGAGTATTGCTGCCCAGCTACAGCTTCAAGGGGCCGTAGTGACAGTTGCAGACCCGGAATCCTTGCGCAACGCGGCCCGCCGCTTCCCTGAACTGAACTATGAGTCCGATACGGAAACGGCATTGCGCAATGCCGACGCCGTGCTGCTCCTGACCGAATGGCAGCAGTACCGTGGATTGGACCCGCATGAAACGCTCAACTTGGTGCGGAATCCGCGTATTTTGGATGGCCGGAACGTCCTTGACCCGCAAAAGTGGCGCGCGGCTGGCTGGACCTACCGAGGCGTAGGGCGGCCCTGACACCATGACAGAATCCTTGGAAACTGAAACAGATCCAACTGCCACCGATATGCGCAGGCGCCGGACTCGGCAGCCACAAGGCCAGGGCAAGTCCCGGCGTCGCCTAGTCAATGCGGGCATTGTTGCTGCCGTGTTGGCGCTTCTACTCGGCGGCGCCGTTGCATGGCTCGGTGTTCAAGGAGGCAATCTCAAGGATCATCTGCAGGCCACCACGGAGTTGCTACCTCAGTTGCAGAAACAGCTGGCTGACAATAATTCCACGGGAGCAGCCGCCACGGTGGACACCTTGGCGGCTCACACCGCAGCTGCCAAGGCTGCAGGCACTGATCCGCTGTGGAAGGCTGCAAGCGCACTGCCCTGGGTGGGCCCAAACCTTGAGGCGGCCACGACTGTTGCCGTCACGGCGGATGATGTGGTGCAACTTGCTGCCCGGCCGCTGCTGGGTGTGTTTGGCTCCTTGGATTGGAAGACTCTGACCCCTGCCAATGGCAAGGTTGGGCTCGAGGCCATTGATGCAGCAGCCCCCAGCGTGGTTTTGGCCGCCAATACTGTGCAGCTCTCCCATGAGCGGCTCGCCCAGATCGACAAATCCCGGATTATGCCCCAGATAGCTGAGCCATTGGTTGCCGCTCAGGACCAATTGGCGCAGTTGCGGGGAACACTCAATGTGGCGTCCAAAACTGTTCGCCTGCTGCCCGCCATGATGGGCGGGCAGGAATCCAGGAACTATCTGCTCCTGATCCAGAACAGTGCTGAAGTCCGGGCCACCGGTGGCATCCCTGGCGCATTGGCCGTGCTCAATGTTGACCATGGCACCCTGAAGTTGACCAGCCAGGACTCAGCCTCGGCAATGGGTGCTTTTGATCCCGCACTCAAAGTAGATACGGCCCAAGAAGCCATCTACACGAACCGGCTGGGCAGCTATATGCAG
This sequence comes from Arthrobacter sp. HLT1-20, assembly GCF_054510895.1. NCBI lineage: Bacteria > Bacillati > Actinomycetota > Actinomycetes > Micrococcales > Micrococcaceae > Arthrobacter > Arthrobacter sp. HLT1-20. Next base: position 17,052 of record NZ_JBTNDR010000012.1, read on the forward strand.
AACGTCAATATGACGCCGGACTTCCCCACCGCTGCCACCACGGCCAAAGCCATGTGGGAAAAGAAACATCAAGGTCAGGTCATCGACGGTGTCATTGCGTTGGATCCCTCGGCACTGGCCTTGGTCATGAGGGCAACGGGGCCAGTTGACGTTGGCTCCGCCATTCCCACGGGCGTGGATGTTGGCAACCTGCCCACAAAGCTAACCAGCGTCAACCTGGTGCAGGCGCTCCTCTCCGATGTGTATGCAAACATTGAGGAGCCGGCGCTGCAGGACGCCTACTTCGCTGAAGTGGCCAAACGAATATTCTCAGAGTTGTCCTCCGGGAAAACTTCTGGGGAGAAGCTCGTTTCCGCATTGGGCGAAGGCGTAGCGGAAAACAGGATTAAGATATGGTCGTCCCGCGCTGACGAGCAAAATCTTCTGGGCACACAGCGAATTGGCGGAGCCATTTCCGGTCCCAGTGTTGCGCCGGCATCCTTTGGCGTGTACTTCAATGATGGAACCGGCGCCAAAATGGACTATTACGTGAAGCGAACCGTTCAGCTGCAGCAGCACTGCACGGGCGGTGGGTACGGTAAATACACTGCAAAGATCACCCTGACCAACACTGCCCCGGCGGATGCCGCAACATCCTTGCCTAAGTACGTCACAGGTGACGGCGTGTTCGGCGTGACCCGCGGTCATGTAGCAAGCAATGTGATTGCCTACGGCCCAGCTCAGGCCCGCGTAGAGGTGGCCCGTGTTGACGGCAAGCTCAAAGGGCTGGGATCCTTCACGCACGCCGACCGCCCCGTGGGCATTGTCCGGGTGGAACTTGCTCCCGGCCAAAGCACCACCGTGGAGTTCGACTTTGCCAAGGTAGTTCAGTCGAGTAAGGCTCAGTTAGACGTCACACCCACTGTCCAATCGTACAAAGATGTGCTCCTGCCAACGGTGGAAGCTACCAGCTGCGGAGCCGAAAAGCCGTGATCCACCGCGAAAAAGGTGCATTTACGCGGCAACTTTAATATCACCATTTTTGAAAAGATGAAAATCAGCCAAAAGTCAGTTCGTGGGGGTCACCCGGAACTGATACGCTCGAAAAAGATTTATGGTCTCCGGGGGGAGATTATAGGCATAAATCACCATTCCAAGTGGGGGAATACTCAATGAAAAAAACCTTGTCCGCTCTGGCGCTTGCCGGAATTCTAACCTTCTCGTTGGGCACTGCAGCGGCTCAGGCTGCTCCCGACTACCCGGCCCCGGCTCCACCCGTCGTCTCAGGCGGAACAGTGGCTCCGGGCCAACCGTTTACCTTTGCAGCAGCCGGCTTTACACCCGGTGAAATTGTTGATGTAACCGTCACCCAGACCAGCCCCGTTGCTGGCGGGGCCCTGGGCTCCTTGGGTGGCGGCGTGTCAATGGCTGTGCCAATGATCGTCCGCCCGGCAGCTCCGCAGCAGTTCACAACAACGGCAGCAGCTGACGGTTCCTTTGCAGTTCCCATCACCTTGAACGAGGGTGGCACGCACACCCTGACGGCCACGGGCCGCACCTCCGGCAAATCCGTCAGCCAGGTTGTCAAGGTTGTTGACCCTGCTGCTGGTGGTGGTACCGGAAACGGTGGCTCCGGCACGGGCAAAAACGTTGCCGACGGCGAAAAGGGTGGCCTAGCCAACACCGGTATTGATACCGGTGTTCTGGTGTGGTCCATTGTTGGCGCTGGCGCACTTGCCGCCGGTGTTGGCACCGTGGTGGTTTCACGCCGCCGCAGCCGCAGCACGATCGACGCGTAGCAGCACTAAATCATCTCCGGGTTCGCCCGGGAACATTGATGGCCCGGAGCCCCTGCTCCGGGCCATCAGTGTATTGAGGGCAAGTACTGCACAGAAGAGTTAGCTGGTCTGATTCAGCGCGTCCTCGGCGGCAACCCAGGCCAGCATGGCGCACTTGACCCTGGCCGGGAACTTGGACACTCCTGAGAGCGCTGCGGCATCGCCCAGTATTTCCTCGTCGGCCTGCAGTTTCCCGCGGGAACGCATCACCTCGCGGAAGCTCTCAATCAGGGAATGCACCTCGGCCCGTTCCAGGCCAACCACCATTTCACTGAGGATGGAGGCCGACGCCATGGAAATGGCGCACCCGTCCCCCGCCCAATGAATCCCGGACACCACATCATCGGCCGTTTCCAGGCGCAGTGTGATCTCATCCCCGCACACCGGGTTCAGCTGGTGGCACTGCCCCACGTTCTCCGGCAGGTGCAGTCCCTGCAAGTGCTCATCCGGCAGGTCGGCACCATAGCGGGCCTTGGACTGCTCCAAAATGATTTGCTGATACAGCGAATCCAACGAACTCATGGTGCCTATGCTCCGTTCACGCCGAAGTAGCCGCGCACCCCGGCCACGGCGGCCAGGAACGCGTCAACTTCTGCTGTGGTGTTGTACAAATATGTGCTGGCCCGGGTTGAGGAGTTCAAGCCCAGGCGCCTGTGCAGGGGTTGGGCGCAGTGGTGGCCCACGCGGACGGCGATCCCTGCAGCGTCAAGGTACTGGCCCACGTCGTGTGCGTGCACCCCTGCCACCTCGAAGGCGGCCAGGCCTGCCCGGGGGATGCCCGAGGGAGGACCCAGGACCCTGATGCCCTCGATGGCTTCAAGCCCGCGCACCAGGCGCTGGCCCAGTGCCGCTTCCCACTCGTGGATGCGTTCCATGCCCGTCTCGCGCAGGTAGTTGGTGGCGGCGGCCAGGGCAGCGGCCTGGGAGATGGGCTGAGTGCCAGCCTCGAAGCGCTGCGGCGCCGGCAGGTACCCGGCCTCTTCCATGGTGACGGTGGTGATCATGGACCCGCCGGTGAGGAACGGCGGCATGGCATCGAGCAGTTCCGCACGGCCATACACACCGCCAATGCCTGTGGGGGCCAGCATCTTATGGCCGGAGAATACGGCGAAGTCCACGTCCAGCGCCTTCACATCCAGCGGCAGGTGTGGTGCCGATTGGCAGGCGTCCAGGACCACCAGCGCACCCACTTCATGGGCCATGGCGGCCAGCTGGGCCACGGGGTTGATGACGCCGGTGACGTTGGAGACGTGGGTGAAGGCCAAGACCTTGGTCTTAGCCCCGATGAGTTCAGCTGCGGCACCCATGTCCAGGGTGCCGTCGTCGTGAATGGGGATGAAGCGCAAGGTGGCACCCGTGCGGCGGCACAGCTCCTGCCAAGGGATCAGGTTGGCGTGGTGTTCCATCTCGGTCACCAGCACCTCATCCCCCGGGGCCAGGGCAAACTTTTGAGCGGCAGCGGAAACCTTGCCAACGCTGGCGTTGCCAAAGGAGTATGCAATCAGGTTGAGCCCGGCAGTGGCGTTTTGGGTCCAGACCAGTTCGTTGTCAGCGGCGCCAATGAACGCGGCAACCGTGCTGCGGGCGTCCTCAAACACATCAGTGGCGGCAACGGCCAGGGTGTGGGCGCCGCGGTGCACGGCGGAATTACGCTGCTCGTAGTATTCCTGCTCTGCCTCCATGACGCTGAGCGGATTTTGTGAGGTGGCACCGGAGTCAAGGTACACCAGCGGCTGGCCGTTGACTTCTTGGTCCAGGATGGGGAAGTCGTTGCGGATGCGCAGAACCTCGTCATTGCCCAAGGGGACCAGGTGATCATGTTGCGTGGATCCTGTCACCAAAATTGTGCTCCTTCACTAGCGCAGCAGGCCGGTGTTCGGCCGGCAGGGGACACAACTGAATACGTCACATCCATCTCACCTAATTGTTGCACTCTTGGGCGGGTCAGGCATCTCAGGTTCGGCTTACTCGAGCAGGGTCAGCAGGTAGCTCCCATAGCCGCTCTTCATGAGGTGCCCGGCCCTTTCCCGCAGCTCGTCATCGCTGAGGAATCCCATGCGCCAAGCCACTTCCTCCGGAGCCCCAATCTTGAGCCCCTGCCGGTTTTCTACTGTTCGCACAAACGTTGAGGCGTCATTGAGGTCGCTGAAGGTACCCGTATCCAGCCACGCCGTGCCGCGCGGCAACAATTCCACATGCAAATCACCGCGCCGCAGGTACTCACTGTTGACGTCGGTGATCTCCAGCTCGCCCCGGGCAGAGGGCTTGAGGTTCTTGGCAATCTGGATCACGTCATTGTCATAAAAGTACAGGCCGGGCACCGCGTAGTTACTGCGGGGCGCAGTGGGCTTTTCCTCGAGTGAAATGACAGTCCCGTGGGCATCAAACTCCACAACACCGTAAGCGGTGGGGTCCTTGACCCAGTACCCAAAGATGGAACCGCCGGTGAGGTACTCGTGCTTTTGCAGCTCGGCCCCCCAGCCCCTGCCCCTGCCCGTGCCCGTGCCCGTAGAAGATGTTGTCCCCCAGCACCAACGCAACCGTGTCATTGCCAATGTGGTCCTCACCCAAGATGAATGCTTGGGCCAGGCCGTCGGGCGATGGCTGTTCCATGTACGTGAGGTTCACACCAAATTGGGAACCGTCACCCAACAGCCTGTGGAAGTCGGCGGCGTCGTGCGGGGTGGTGATGAGCAGGATGTCCCGGATGCCCGCCAGGATCAGTGTGGACAGGGGGTAGTAGATCATGGGCTTGTCATACACCGGCACAAGCTGCTTGCTGATGCCCAAGGTGATGGGATGCAGCCTGCTGCCCGTGCCTCCGGCGAGAATGATGCCACGCATTTTTACCGTCCTAACACCAATTGCTGCGTTGATGGAACTACGCTGGGGTCATGATGAGACTTCTGGTTACCGGTGGTGCTGGTTTCATTGGGGCTAACTTTGTCCACTATGTCATAGCTCACACCGATTTTCAGGTGACTGTACTGGATAAATTGACCTATGCGGGGCACAAATCCTCGCTGGCCGGGCTGCCGGCGGACCGGCTGGCATTTGTCCACGGCGATATTTGCGATTCCGGGCTGGTGGATTCGCTGGTGTCCACGGTTGATGCCGTGGTCCACTACGCCGCCGAGTCCCACAATGACAACTCGCTGGCTGACCCCTCCCCCTTCCTGGCCACCAACATCATGGGCACGTACACGCTGCTGGAATCAGTGCGCAGGCACGGGAAGCGGTTCCACCACATCTCCACCGACGAGGTCTATGGCGACCTGGCCCTGAATGATCCCCAACGCTTCACCGAAGACACCCCGTACAACCCCTCCAGCCCGTACTCCTCCACCAAAGCCGGCTCCGATCTGCTGGTGCGTGCCTGGGTGCGGTCCTTCGGGGTGGCGGCCACCATCAGCAACTGCTCCAACAACTACGGGCCGTTCCAGCATGTGGAGAAGTTCATTCCCCGCCAAATCACCAACATCATGGACGGCATCCGGCCCAGGCTCTACGGATCCGGGGAAAATGTGCGGGACTGGATCCACGCCAACGACCACTCCTCCGCCGTGCTGACCATCCTGGAACGTGGGGTTCCCGGGGAAACATACTTGATTGGCGCGGACGGCGAGCGCAGCAACCAGGACGTCATCGAGGCCATCCTGACGGGCATGGGTCAGCCGGCCGACGCCTACGATCTGGTCACGGACCGGCCCGGCCATGACCTGCGCTACGCCATCGATTCCACCAAACTGCGCACTGAGCTGGGCTGGGCCCCTGCCCACCAGGACTTTGCCGCCGGTTTGGCCTCCACCATTGACTGGTACAGATCCAACGAGCCCTGGTGGCGCGGCCAAAAATCTGCCACCGAAGCCAGATACGCCGCCGCCGGAGAGCAACTGCGCTCATTAGATGCCGGGCAAGTGCCGGCTGAGCATGTGCCGTCAGGGCATGTGCCGGCTGTGCATGTGCCGTCAGGGCAGGGATCCTAGATGGCGGCCCCGGGATTCGGCAAGCAGCTTGGCTGCGCCACAACGCCCATTGCCGGAGTACTGCTTTTTGACCTCCCGGTCCATGGGGACAACCGGGGATGGTTCAAGGAGAACTGGCAGAGGGAGAAGATGGTGGCCTGTGGCTTGCCGGATTTTGGTCCCGTACAAAACAATGTCTCGTTCAATGAAAAGGCTGGCACCACCCGCGGCATCCACGCCGAACCCTGGGACAAGTTCATCTCCGTGGCAACAGGGAGCGTTTTTGGTGCGTGGGTGGACCTGCGGCCCGGCTCCGCTTTCGGCACGGTCTTCACCGCCGTGCTGGACCCGTCCACGGCCATCTTCATCCCGCGGGGTGTGGGAAACGCCTTCCAAACCTTGACCGACGGAACGGCGTACAGCTATTTGGTCAACTGCCATTGGTCCGCCGCGGCGCAGGACCGCTACACCTTCCTGAACCTGGCCGATCCCACGGTGGACATTCCGTGGCCCATACCGCTGGCGCAGGCCGAACTCTCTGAGAAGGACCGCAGCCACCCCTTCCTGTCCGGGGTCACACCCATGCCGCCAAAGAAAACTCTTGTCCTCGGAGCCAACGGCCAGTTGGGCATGGCCCTGCGGGGGATGTACGGTGAAGATCCGTCCGTGGAGTTTGCCACGCGTACGGACCTTGACCTGGCCGGGCCTGATCCGTTCGCGGGCACCGATTTCAGCGACTACGGCACCATCATCAATGCCGCCGCCTACACCTCCGTGGACGCGGCGGAGACCCCCTCAGGGCGGGCGGCAGCCTGGGCCGTCAATGCCACAGCCGTGGCAGCCCTGGCCCGGCACTGCACCCAAAACCGCATCACACTGGTGCACATTTCCAGTGACTACGTTTTTGACGGCAGCGTCCCGCTGCACTCTGAGGATGAGCCGTTTTCTCCGCTGGGTGTCTACGGGCAGAGCAAGGCCGCCGGCGACGCCGTGGTGGCCACAGTCCCCCGGCATTACCTCCTGCGTACCAGCTGGGTCATCGGGGACGGTAACAACTTTGTCGCCACCATGGCCTCCCTGGCCGGGCAGGGCATCAACCCCAGCGTGGTCAACGACCAATTTGGCCGGCTGACCTTCACCTGTGACATTGCCGCGGCCATTGCGCACCTGCTCACCACTGGCGCCGCCTACGGCAGCTACAACGTCAGCAACGAAGGTCCCGTTCAGAGCTGGGCGGACATTGCAGCAGACGTCTATGAACTCATGGGCCTACCCCGGGGCTCCGTCACGGGCGTCAGCACCGCCGACTACTTTGCCGGCAAACAAGCTGCACCCCGCCCCCACCACAGCGCCTTGTCACTGGCCAAGATCGCGGCCACCGGCTTTGAACCGCCGGTAGCCCGCAACCGGCTCATTGAATTTCTGGGCGTCCAAACGCCCTGACACCACGGCTGCACAGGGATACACTTGCCACGTAGCACCACTTAACAGAAGTCGCTGGCAGGCCTAAGGGGTCTCTCTATGTACATTTCAGTCATTGGTTGTGGTTACCTGGGTGCCGTGCATGCCGCGTGCATGGCGGACTTGGGGCACCGCGTCGTCGGAATTGACGTGGATGCCGCCAAGATTGACTCCCTCAACGAGGGCAATGCGCCCTTCTTTGAGCCGGACATGCCGGAGATGCTGGCCAAGGGGCTGGCCACGGGCAGGCTGAGCTTCACCACGGACGTGTCAGCCGCCGCGGAGTGCGACGTTCATTTTCTGGCGGTGGGCACACCGCAGCGCAAGAATGAAAAGGCTGCGGACCTGCGCTTTGTGGACAGCGCCATTGAGAACCTGATCCCGCACCTGCGCCCAGGCGCCATTGTGGTGGGCAAGTCCACTGTTCCCGTGGGCACTGCGGCCCGGCTCACCGAACGGATCCACCAGGACTCTCCCGATACGGTGGTGATCTGGAATCCCGAATTTCTGCGCGAGGGATTCGCCGTGGCAGACACCTTGGCACCGGACCGGCTCGTTTACGGTCTGCAGCCCGGCAACGAGGACGCCGCCTTGGTGTTGGATGAGATTTACGCTTCCGCACTGAACGCCGGGACGCCACGGATCATGACCGATTTTGCCACGGCTGAACTGGTCAAGGTGGCGGCCAACGCCTTCCTCGCCACCAAGATTTCCTTCATCAACGCCATGGCGGAGGTGTGCGAGGTGGCCGGGGCCGACGTGGTCCAGCTGGCCGACGCCATCGGGCACGATCCACGCATTGGGCGCCGCTTCCTCAACGCCGGGCTGGGATTTGGTGGAGGCTGCCTACCCAAGGACATCCGCGCGTTCATGGCCCGGGCCGGTGAGCTGGGTGCGGACCAGGCCCTGACATTCCTGCGTGAAGTTGACTCCATCAATATGCGGCGCAGGTCGCGCACCATCGATCTGGCCCGGGAAGTGTGCGGGGGCAGCTTGCTGGGCAAACGCATCGCCGTGCTGGGACTTGCGTTCAAACCCAATTCCGACGACGTGCGGGACTCCCCAGCCCTGAGTGTGGCCGCACAGCTGCAGCTTCAGGGCGCCTCGGTGGTGGCCACGGATCCCAAGGCGGTAGCCAATTCGGCCAAACGGTTCCCGGAACTGGTGTTTTCCGAGTCGCTGGAGGAGGCCGTCACGGGTGCCGATGTCATCATGCTCCTGACCGAGTGGCAGGAGTATGTTGAGCTGGATCCGTTTGAGCTGGCGGCATTGGTTGCGGATCCGGTCATTGTTGATGGCCGCAACTGCCTGGATCCAGCCAAGTGGCGGGTGGCCGGCTGGACGTACCGCGCCTTGGGCCGCCCCTAGCCTTCGCTGCTGGCTAGTCTTCTCTGACAGAGACGCTCCGGAACTGCGTGGCGGGCCCGTCGTCGTAGTTCCTGCAGAGGGAAAAATAGCCGCCCCGGTACTTGGTGTCCTGTGCCGTGAGCAGCCACCCTGTGGCATCATCGCGCTCTACTCTCAACTCCGTGTCGCTGACCTGGATCCGGAACCGCATCCAATTTCCGGCTTTGGGCGGGTCAGTTTGCACCTGCCTGATCAGTTTGCCGGAAACCTGACCGGCAGGTCTGGAGAAGAGTTCCAGTGATCCGCTGCCGCGCAGGATCATGTGATATCCGCTCACCTTACTGGGTTCGCGTACCAGGTAGACCGAATCATTCGCCAGGCCGAAAGCAACTCCCGCGTGCTCAAAGTCAGCCGGCACCTTGTCCGGCCAGGCCATATGGAAACTGATGGTGTAGTTGCGTGGCTGGATGGGACACAACGATCCCATGCTGTAGCTGGACTTTTCCTTTTGTTCCATGCGCACCGATGCGGCACCCGGGATGAGGAGCGGCTGCCCACTCCAGGTCAGGGCGGACGGCAGGTCCCCGGCTGCCCGGAGCCCCGTGGAGAATTGGTCCAGTTTGCTCTGTGGCCCATCCGAGGTGACGTAGGGGAAATTGGAGCACATCATGCCCTGAACGCCCCAAGAAACCATGGTGTCCCGGAGCGATCGGGTGTGGATTTCCCAGCATATGACGGGTTTTCCGGTGGCCACCAGTTCTTGAACAATGTCCCTCGGTGCCGTGTGGTAGATACCCAGATAGTCAAAATCTCCCGCAAATTCGGCTATTTTCTCGAAGTCCTCCGGTGCAAAATATCCCCAGCTGGTGTACCCCTTCGCCTTGAGTACGTTGAACCGTCTGGACGGGGCGGGTTGTTTCCAAATGAAATGCTCCGTCGGGTTGGGGTAGGTTTCCATCAAGGCAAGCAGGGCATCGGTATTGGTTCCCTGCTTGTCCTCGAGGAAGATGACCCGGTGGGCGGCATGCTCATCAAGAACGTCCTTGAGCCGCGGAATGGGCAGCAAACTGCTGTGCGGCCCCAGCCACTGCCGGGCATTGTTGTTCAAGGTTTCCAGCTCTGCAAAACTGCTGGTGGCAATGTCCAGATCCACGCCCGTCATCCGCAAGGTGCTGAGGTCGTGGTGGCACAGCAGCACCCCATCACTGCTTGCCTGGACAGATACCTCAATGGCCTTCGCTCCAGCTTCCACCGCTCGGTGGTAGGCGGATTGGGTGTGTTCTGGCCAGTTGTCGCCTGAGCCGCGGTGGGCAATATAGAACGGCGTGGTGGCAAACAAGTCCCGGATGGTGTAATCGGGCGGGGGTTTTTCGGGGACGCAGGCGCTCAGGGCAAGCAGAGCAGTGCCTAGGACGAGAAACTGTCGGCGGCTTACTGCTGGGGTCATTTCAAGCTTCGCCCTGGTTGATAGTCTTCGGCTAGTTCACCAACACCCATGCCACGGCTGCCTGGTGCCGACCGTGCGTCGGTGGCCAGCACAATCAAGGCCAAGATGGTCCAGACAATGATCCCCGCCACCGACCGAGTGGCCAGTGAACTGTACGTTTGCGGGATGGCCACGGCCAGGATGCCGGCAAGCACCAGCCCTCCCCCGATCTTGGCCACCGCTCCGCGCAGCACAATGAAAATCATGGTGCCAAAGTACATGAGGGCAAAGAGCACGCCAACATCGATTGAGTACATCAGGATGGAGCTTTCCAGGCTGGTGCCCAGGCCAGCGGTCTGCCCCACCTGGTAGCTGGATGTCATCCCCTGCCCGGTGAGGACAAACTGTGGCCACGTATCCAGGAAGAATCTGGTGGCTGCCTCCCGTGCCTGGCCCGATCCCGTGTCATCGACAAACCGGCCCAAAACGCCCGCAGCAAGCGGCGAATCGTAAAAGAGGTAGCCGGCCCCAATCAGCACTGACAGCATGAAGGCCTTGGCCAAGAATTTCGCCGTGGACCGCATCACCACCAACAGCGCCACCGCAAGGAAGATGAGAATTCCTACGCGTGACTGCGTGGTGAGGACGGCCGTGGCAAACAGTGCCAGGAGCGGAAGCTGGATGGCTAGCCGCCGGATTCCGGCCAACAGGGCACCCACCGTGCACAGGGCGAAGGATAGCGCCAGTGGCTGATCAAAAGTCCCCATCCACCGCGACTGTTCCGGGGTGAACCAATACTGCGTTTCAAAACCCTTTTCATAGAACAGCACGCTGTGGGTGCTCCATTGAATGATGGCAATGATGCTCACAATGGCAGCCAGGGTTAGCAGCACGGCCCTAATTTTGCCCACCAACGCCGGATCACCCGGGCCCATGGAAACGATCAGGATGAACAGCATGACAGGTGCCATGACCTGGTCCACCAACACCACCAAACCGCCGCCACCGCCCTCACGCGTAGCGAGCACACCGGCCGCGAACACCACGGCCAGTATGAGGAACAGGAAAATGTCCTTGGAGATGACCTTGAATACTGTCTCGGAATAGAACATGAACTGGACCAGGAGCGTCAGAAAAATGAGCCACGTGCCTGCGTGAAGGGACAACGGCCCCGCGCTTTGGCCTGTGATGAGGGGACTGCCCACGGTGGGGACCAGGAACATCAACGCAAGCGCCGCCACGACCAGGATGAATGGTTTGCGGCGCAAGCCGAAGGCGGCTGCCCCGCACAGACCAATCCATAATCCTAGTTGCAGCACGGCAACCGACTCCTAAATTTTGGTTCCTGATGTGCGCCGTTTCGAATCGGGGTTGGCATGGGCGGGCGTGGTTGGCGGCTTCGGCCCGCGTGGTGCCTGTTCGCCGGACCCCGGCTGTACATCCTGGCTCCGGTCATCGGAAGGCCCCTTGTCCACCAGGACCTGGTGGCCTTGCGAACGCTTGATGGGCTGGGCGTTCAATACTGTGCCCAGAACCTCCGCACTCACGGATCCCAGGGAGTGCAGTGCCGCCTCCAGCAAGGCGGGGGTGGTCTTGCCATGCCGCGCCACCACTATGGTGCCGTCGGCCGCCGCCGCCACCAGGGACGCGTCCGTCCAGGTGGACAACGCGGCTGTGTCAACCACGACGACGTCGTAGAGCCCCCGCAGCTTTTCCATCAGCTCCGAGATGCCACCGCTCAACAATTCCGCCGGACGGTCCGTGTGCCTGCCGGCCACCAGAATGTCAAGGCTGTGGTTGGCTGTTTTTTGGATGGCATCGCCCACTGCGCAGGATCCCGACAGGACTTCTGTGAGGCCGGGTTCTGAATTCAGTCCCAGATTCGCCGCCACCTCTGGCATCCTCAAATTCGCTTCCACCAAAAGCACCCGCCGGTTCGTCTCGGAAACGGCCTTGGCCAGAATCAGGGCCGTGGTTGTGGTGCCATCACCCGATTGCGACGCCGTGACGGCCAGTAGGTGCAGTTCTTGGGACCGGGGGTGGAATTGGATGCTGGTTCGCAGCCGTCTGGCCGCCTCATCCAACACGGAATTGGCGCGCGGGACCATCATGGAGGCGGCGTCCTTGGCCACTTTGTCCCGGGGCATGGTGGCCAGCACCGGCAATGACATTCCCTCGCTAAGCTGCTCTTCCCTACGGATGGTCTTGTCTCCACGTTGCAGGGCAATGGCGATCCCGATGCCAACCCCCAGTCCCAGAAGAATGCCCAGGCCAAGGTTCAAGGTCTTGCGTGGTTCCACGGGAGTTGGCGAGAGCGTGGGGCCGGAGACCACATTGAGGACAGTTTCAGTATCCGAGGTTTTGGATCTGCCCTCGAGTTCGTTGACCAGGGTGCCAAAGTGGGTGGCAACAGCCGTGGCCATGGCCAGGGACCTGTCCGGGTCCACGTTGTTCACCTCAACTTTGAGCAACAACGTGGTGGGGTCGCCAAAGGCGCTAATACTGCTCGCAGCCTGCGCCTTCGTGACGCCGTCGCCCGTGGCGGAGACAATCTGTTCCAGGAATCGGTCACTGGTCACCAGGCTGGCGTAGGAGGTGATGCGCCCTCGCACCAAATTGTCAGCCTCCAAAGCGGAGAGCCGATCGGCTGTGGGTGCAACCACAAAGAACCCCACCGAACTCTGGTACACGGGCGCGGTGACGGCAATGGAACCCAAGGCGATGGCTATGCCAGCTACCAGGGTGATGGCCACAATCCACCACCGTCGGGCCAGAGCACGGACAAATTCTGAAAGCTCCACAGCGTCACATCGCTTTCGACTTCCGAAGCCACCCAGCTCTGGTGGTGATTGCACCGGCGAAGAAATCTTTGGATCGCCTGAGCGCGTAGCCTCCGTTTCATCCCCATTCTTACATACCGAGTCAACAATAAACCTGTTTATTTCCTGGCAAAGATTGGGACAGGATTTTAGGCTGCCCAGCACCAAAGTATGGGCAGGTGGACTACTCTACAAATACCTGTGAAATTCTTTTATTGGAACGGCACGGAAAGGGGATGCGCATGCGCCACCGCCACGGTAGATCCTCCTTTGCTGGCAAAAACCGTCATCCCGGTGTGGGGCGTAGCCGTGGTGCGCTGATGTGAGCGTGGATCGCAAGGGCACAGCGTCTGGCGAGGAGCAGAGTCTGGCCTCGCAACCACGCTTTGAAGGCGCCACCGCCGTGCAGGGCGTCCGCTGGAGTCTGCTTGCCGTCCTGTCGCGGCAAGGCCTGCAAATACTCAGCGCCTTGGTGCTGGCCCGAATTTTGGGCCCCAGCAGCTACGGTGTTATCAGTGCCGCCAGCATCTATGTCACCTTTGTTTCCCTGCTCCTTGATCAGGGACTATCCTCAGCCCTGATACAACGCCCAACACTAACCAGAGCCATGCCGGGGGCCGCAACCACGCTGAACGTGACCATGTCGTTGGCTTTAGCGGCCGCCACCTGGTTCTTAGCTCCGGTCCTTTCTGACTTCTTTCATGCCCCGGAGCTGGCCCCCGTGTTGCTCTTGCTGGGTTTGGGCCTGCCCTTGAAGGCACTGGCCATCACTCCGCGGTCCATGCTCACCCGGGAACTTCGATTCGTGGGCGTAGCCTGGGCGGACATTGTGGGGGCAGCCTGCGGGGCCGTGGCCGGAATTGTGGCAGCACTCTGGGGGGCAAGCTATTTCGCCATAGTTTTCCAGGTTGTGGCAACTGACTTGTTGACGGCCATCATTGTGCTGGCGGCCGCTCGTGGGCCACTGCCCAATTTTCATTTCAAGAGCCTGGGCCCACTGCTGTCATTTAGCGCGCATGTGCTGGCAACCAATTTTCTTGCGTATTTCTCAAGAAATATCGACAACATTTTGGTTGGCCGGTATTTGGGCCTAACCTCACTGTCCCTTTATGGCATGGCCTACCGAATACTGGTGGTGCCTGTTCAGCTGCTCGGGCAAACGGTGAACCGGGTCATGTTCCCGGCATTTTCCCGCATGGCGCAGGACCGCGCTTTGGTGGCAGAAAACCTGCTGAAATCCACACGAATCCTAGCGTTCGCCGTCATTCCCGTCATGAGCGCTGTTGCAGTGGCCGCCCCTGAATTGGTCCACGTGGTTTTGGGCGATCAATGGCTGCCGGCAGCTCCCTTGATCACGGTCCTCGCCATTGGCGGTGCGCGCGAGACCATCTTCTACATCACCCCCACGCTGATGAAAGGCATGGGGCACGCGAAAATGAACTTTCTGTATGAGATCCTCGCGGGTTTGGTACAGGTGGGCGGCATAGTGATTGGTCTTCAGTTTGGCATTTTAGGTGTGGCCCTGGGACTGACTACCGCTGGTTTCCTTTTGGCCCCCGTACTATTCATCATTCAGCGAAAGATGTGCGGGATTCGGATCCGCTCTCAACTACGCGCACTATTGCCTGCCCTGCACGCGAGCCTGTGGGGGGTTTTGGCCTACTTCGCGGTGTCATTGCTTCCGCTCCAGGATCCCTTGATCATTTTGCTTGGCTTCCTTGCCTTTGCCGCCGTGGCCACGGCCGTGTTCCTCTTGTTCCACCGCACAGCCACCCGATGGGTGCTGTCCCAGTTGCACGTATTAATAAGGAAACCAAAAGCCAACAGCAATTAGCACTTTCATATTCTTCAGGAGGCCGCAGTGGACAGCATCAACAGCATGAAGGTCGTCATAGCCGTCTTGACCTATAAGCGCCCCGAGGATATTGGTGTTGCCCTGCCCCGGCTCCTGGAGCAGGCCCGGGCGAGCACTGCGGATTGTTCGGTGCTGGTGATTGACAACGATCCCGAAGGCAGCGCCCGGTCCATGGTGGAATCATTCAACGCCCCGAACCTCCACTACGCCCATGAGACCCAGCCGGGCATTGCCGCCGCCCGCAACCGTGCCCTGAGTGAATCCGCTGGCCATGACGTCCTGGTTTTCATCGACGACGACGAGGTGCCGGTGGAGGACTGGCTCAAGTTTTTGCTGGGGCAATACCTGCCAACCCGGCCCGCCGCCGTGGCCGGCCCCGTCATCTCCGAATATGAGCGAGAGCCCTCCGCCTGGATTGCCGCAGGCGAATTCTTCAAGCGGCGGCGCATGGCCTCGGGGACTCCCCTGACAGTTGCGGCCACTAACAATTTGCTCTTGGACTTGCATCAGATCCGTGCTCTGGGGCTGGTCTTCGACGAGCGGTTCGGCCTCAGCGGCGGCTCCGACACCTTGTTCACCCGGCAGCTGGTCAAAAGTGGAGCCCGGATGGAGTGGTGTGATGAGGCAATAGTCATCGACAGGGTGCCCGTGAGTCGCCTGTCCAAGGACTGGGTGCTGAGGCGATCCTTGCGCAGCGGAAACTCCTGGAGCCGGGTGGCCTTGGAACTCGCCACGGGCCCCAAAGAACAACTGGTGGCACGGACTGTCCTTTCCGCCCGTGGCGGCCTGCGACTGGCCGGCGGTCTTGGCAGGTACTCACTGGGTGTTCTCACACAGGCCCCCAATCACCGTGCCAAGGGTTTGCGAACAACAGCCCGGGGCGCTGGTATGCTTTCCGGCGCGTTCGGCTATGTGTACAGCGAGTACCGACGAAAGCCCCAGTGAGGTCCAATATCTTCCCGTAAGTCCACTCGAACATGCGCAAATCTGATTGACTTGCGTCACATGCGGACCATTATTGCGTCATGAGCTTGCTCAATAATCACGATTCGATTACATTTTAAAAATGCCCGCCGGGGTCGAAGTGCTCTGGCGATGATTCCTCTATGGACTCGACTTGTAGGGACTATGAGGATTAAAGCCGCAGAACCATTGCGCAAAAATCGTCTAATTCTTGGCCAGTGCCCCCGCGCCTGGCTCCTGTCCGTGTGCTCATCGCCATCTTCGTGCCCGGACTCTCTAATATCGGCGAGAATCAGTGAACACAACTCCCCCCATGCCCCGTAACTTTTCAAAAACCAAGCAGCGCGCAGCCACCATTGCGATCGGCTCCCTGCTCTTGACCGCAGCAGCGGCAGGCGTAGGCGGCTCCGCAGCCAGCGCAGCGCCGTCGTCCCAGATCACCAGCACCCCGGGCTCCTACAAGCCGGCCCCGGCAACAACGGGCGTTCCGGCTGGGACCAAGCTGACACCGTACAACACCAGCGGCGCAGACTTGATCATCACCAAGGACAACACTGTACTGAGCGGCTTGATGATCTATGGGGACATCAAGGTACGCGCAAAGAATGTTGTCATCAAGGACAGCTACCTGCGCGGCGGCAAGAGCAAACCAGCCTCGAACACCGGAATTGTCGACGCCAATGACGCGAAGGTAGTCAATCTTGTTGTCTCCGGCAACACCATTGCCCCTGACGCTCCGTCGACCACCCGTGACGGCATTGTTGGCCACGACTACAAGGCCACCAACAACCACATCTACGGCACCAATGACGGTCTGGGCATCTTCAACAAGCCCGGCGGCTCACTCAACGCCAATGTCACCGCCACCGGCAACTACATTCACTCGCTGACGCAGTTCGTCAACGACACCACCCAGCCCCGCGCCACCGGAAACGACGGCATTCAGGTTCAGGGCGGCACCAACATCAACATCACCGGCAACACGATTGTTGCCTCCGTACTGCAGCGCGGCCCCGGCATCACCACCGGCACCCCCTCCTACGGAAACTCCGGCATCACCTTGCAGCAAAACGTCTCAAAACTTGCCAACGTTGTAGTTGCCAAGAACTGGGTTGACAACGGCAAGGCCAGCATCAACATTGACCACACGGCCAACAAGTTCCCCAGCGTTGCCGCCACCGTGAAGGACAACTTCCTGGGCCGCAACCAGTTCGACTACGGCAACGGCTCCAAGTACGTCATTCGCATCAAGAGCCAGAAGGCCAGCACCATCACGGGCCTCTCTACCAACAAGTGGGCTGACAACAGCACCCTGCTGGCCGTGGGCCGAGATTCAGGCATCCGCTTTGACGACGTTGCCTCCTCAAACGTGGTTCCCCCGGTAGCTCCCACACCGACGCCGACGCCCACACCCACCCCCACGCCGTCGCCCACTCCTACACCGACGCCGACGCCGACGCCTCCGGTTGTGGCCCCCACGCCTCCTCCCGTGACTCAGCCCAGCACGG
Source organism: Arthrobacter sp. HLT1-20 (assembly GCF_054510895.1). Taxonomy (NCBI): domain Bacteria; kingdom Bacillati; phylum Actinomycetota; class Actinomycetes; order Micrococcales; family Micrococcaceae; genus Arthrobacter; species Arthrobacter sp. HLT1-20. The sequence goes on from NZ_JBTNDR010000012.1 coordinate 34,213, forward strand.
GCAAGCCCAATGCCAGCAACACGGGTGTTCCGGCCGGCCTGAAGCTCACTCCGTACAACACCAGCGGGGCAGATCTGATCATCGACAAGGACAATACGGTTCTTGACGGTTTGATGATCTACGGTGACATCAAGGTTCGCGCGAAGAACGTTGTCATCAAGAACAGCTACCTGCGCGGTGGCAAGTACATTCCCAAGAGCAACACGGGAATCATTGACGCCAATAACGTGGCAGTTGTGAACCTGGTGGTGGAAAACAACACGATCACTCCGGACCAGGCGTCCTACTACCGTGACGGCATTGTTGGCCACGACTACACGGCAACACGCAACCACATCTACCACACGAACGACGGGCTGGGCATTTTCAACAAGCCCGGTGGTTCCGTGAAGGCGAATGTCACAGCGTCAGGCAACTACATTCACTCCTTGACGTTCTGGAGCAATGACCCCGCGCACTCCGACGGAACGCACAATGACGGTGTCCAGATTCAGGGTGGCGAAAACATCCACCTGTTTGGCAACACGGTTGTGTCAAACATTGTTCTGGGTGCGGGCAGTGCCCCGAGCTCCCGCGGCGACCACGGTGGCATTGGCATCATGATCCAGCAGAACGTAGCCAAGCTGGCCAACGTGGTCATTGAAAAGAACTGGGTGGACGACGGCCAGACCAGCATCAACATTGACCACACCGCGAAGAACTACTCCAACATCACGGTGACGGTGCGCAACAACTACCTGGGCCGCAACCAGCTGGACTTTGGCAACGGCTCCAAGTACCCGATCCGCATCATCAGCCAGTCCGCCAGCACCGTTCCCGGCCTGACCACCAATGTGTGGGAAGACTCCGGAGTCAACCTGGCAGTGGGACGCGATCTCGGTATTCGCTACAACAGCTAGTAACACGCCTTCCTAGTTCTGGCCTTGCCCACGCCTTGCGTGCGGGCAGGGCCAGAGCTCTTTAAGCGGCTCCGCACATCATGGGGTGCTGACGCTCAAGCTGTCCACCCCCACCACCAGCGGGGCATTGTTGGCCCCGCCGGAAATGTAGGTCACGATCCCCACTCCGCCCCCGGATTGCAGCGCCGAGGAGTTGTCCGTGGATTGGAGCGCCCATGCTCCCGGTTCCGCCGCGCCCGCAACCCACGCCTTGGCCCGGACGGTGGTGGGCGATGTCCCGGTGACCTCAATCCGGATCTGGAGTTTGGTATTGGCCGTGTACACAATCCCGGCCAGCACCACCTGGCCCAGCGTGGTTTCGGTGGAACCCACCACCCTGGTGGTGGACAGGGTGACCTGCCCGCCGGCGTCGAACCTCAGCTTGGCCCGGTACTCCCCCGCCCCACTGATGCTGCGTCCCGCCAGTGACGTGTACACCGGCCCGCCGGATGCGGCCTTGTTCAGGGACACCACTGCGGTGGAGTTCGCGCTGGTGAGCGAAACGCCGCGCAGGTAGGCCGAGGGGCCAGATCCTGCCGAGAGCAGCTTCCACTGCCCGGCCCCGGAGGCTACCGCAAAGTATTGCGGCCCACCGTTCAGTGTCCAGCTGCCGCCCAGATCGGCGCTGCCCAGGCCCGAACTGAGGGTCCGGTTGAAGTCGTCGCTGATCACCACCCCACCCACGGGAGGCGTGGTGGAGACTTGAACGGTCCTGCTGGTGGTGGCGGTGGCCCCTGAATTGTCGGTGACTGTCAGCGTCACCTGATACGTGCCGGCTTGGGCGTACGTGTGGGTAGTCTGCTGCCCCGTGCCGGTGGTGGAGTCGCCAAAGTTCCACGCGTAGCTGCTGATGTTCCCATCCGGATCGGAGGAGGCTGAGGCATTGACGGAGATCTGCAGGGCGTTGTTGGTGACGTTGAACGCCGCAGTGGGTGGCGAATTCCCGGTCCCGCCCACAGGGACGTTGACATTGACGGTGGCCGTGTTCACAGTATTCCCGAAGGGGTCGCTGGTGATGATGCGGTAGCTGTGGTTTCCTGCCGAGAGCCCGCTGTCCGTGAAGTTCAGGGTGGGCAATTGCCAGAACGTGGAAATCTGGTTGACCTGATACACCGGGGATCCGGTGTTTCCATCCCTGATCACGGAATAGCTGAGGTTGGTGTTGTCGCGATCCCAGTAGGTCTGCCACGTGACCCTTGCCCTCCCCGGACTGACGTAGCTGGCCGTGGGCACCACAGTGTTCCGGGGACCCTGTTTGTTGGGGGCGATGCTGCTGACAGCAAACCTGACCAGGCCTTGCTGGGCCGTGCCATTGACGTTCCTGAACTCGCCGGCCAACGCCACGTAATCGTCATTGCCGGTGACCGTCCACGGTCCCTGGCTCTGTCCGGTGTAGCTTCCGGCGTCCAGGTCCGGGTACCAGTTCAACAACGACGGCGATGCCACTCCCGTGAAGCTGGGGTAGCCTTGCGTGTCCTTGGTCATGACACCCGTGGCGCCATTACTGAACGCCAGAGCCCGGTGGTAGCTGCGCGGGGTGGTCTCGGGGAAGCCGCCAATGTTGAGGCAGTAGTGTGCGTGGCCCACCATGTACACCGCGGTGGGTGAGGCCCAGGCACCATAGCTGTCGCCATGACAGTCCTGCACCCACCGGATCTTCCCGTCGGACCAGTTGGCAGAGAAGCCGCCCTCCAGGTTTCCACCGGTTCCGTAAATGTAGCCGGTCCCGTAGAAGTTGTTGCCGTCACTGGAGAGCGACAGTATGGCCGATTGCGGCCCGGCGTCGCGCACCACATTGTTCGCATCCAAGGGCAACGTGGCACCGGTGACGGCATCCACCCTGCCCAGCCCGTAGCCGGGCCTGTTGGAGCCGTTGAGCTCCGTGAAGACGCCGCCAATCACCACTTGGTCGGCATTGGGCGAGAGCACCATGGCGTTGACCCGCTGGTTGGCGCTGGGAGCCCAGGGCAGCAGAACGCCGTCGGATGCCCGGACGGCCGCGAGCCGGTTCCTCGTCACTGACCCAACGTTGGGGAACAGCCCGCCCATATAGACGGTGGAGTTGCTGACCGTGATGGCCCGCACCGATGCGCCCATCCGCGGCAGGAAAGATGTGATCACAGCGCCCGTGGTCGGATTCAGCGCAGCGACACGCCACACCTGGGTTCCGCTGATGGAGGTGAAATCACCGCCAACATAAAGCCTGGAACCGTCAGGGGATGCCGTAATGGAGTACGCCTGGGCGTTCAGGCTCGGGGCGAAGGAGGTGATGAGCGCACCGGTGCTCAGATTGTAGGCGAGCAGGTTATTTCTGGTGACCGTCTGGGTGTTCGGCGCCGCCCCCGACGGCCGTGCCGTGCTAAAGCTGCCAGCGGCGTAGACCGTGTTGCCAATGATGGTCTGGTTCCAGACCACCCCGTTGATCTGGACAGTGGGCAAAACATCCGCCGAAACGGTGACGGGTGTTTTGGGGTCATTGGGATTGGGCGGGGCCGTATCGGCAGTTGCTGCCCCCGCACCGGCCACCATGGTGGAGGCAATCAACGCAGCACTGGCCAAAACAGCCATGACTCCGCGGATCCGTTGCCTGGATTTGACTCCCGCGCGCCGCAGCGGCGTCATGGCAGTCTGGCGAATGGTTCGTAATGGTGTCATAGCTGCATCTCCTACTCGTGGGCCACGGGGTGGCTGCCAAATGACTGGCTTTGAGACCCAAACGCGACTAAAGGAGACCGGCTTGGTCGCACACTGAGGTGTTTCTGGGGCGAGGCAATCTACCTCGCCAGCTGTTCTGTGGTGGCAACATTCAAGGCCTTGATGTCTCCTTCCGAGTAGATCTGCGCAATACACGCATTATTTCCACCGTTGGCAACGTTGGCGTTGTTCAAGCAGGTGGCCTGCGTGCCAACAATCATGGGGAAATGACGCGCCACTGATCTGATTTGGCGGATGTTCACGCCAAGTTGCAGGGCCGTCCAGTGCAACCAAATGTCGTCGGCCTTGGGACAGCTGCTCTGAAACGATGTGCCTCGCCTGGCAAGTTCATTGAGCATCACCGCGGGGTAGATGACCCCTGAGACGCCGAGCGCAAAATTGCCCGGCTGGGCCGTGGTGTCCCGCACCACGGGCCACTCGGCGTAGGGGTCCAGGCGGCCGGAGCTGGTGGTCATGCGCTTGGCCCAATGGCAGTTGATCTCCCCCGGGTGCATACGGTGGGCGGTGTAGAGGCTGGCCAACCAATGCCGGGGATACATGATGTCGTCGTCGGCTGTCACCAACGGAAGTTCGTGGCGGGGAAGGGACATGGCATAGCCAAAGTACTTTCCGTGCGGGCCCACGTTCCGGGCCCGGCAAATCTCCAAGCCCCGGCGTTGCAGGCGCCGCAACGCCTTAGGCAACCCGCCGGGGGGTACGTGGTAGTCGTCGTCGAGCCAGAGAATCAGGCGGGCCGGTTTGGCACTGCCGGCGGCGATGGACTCGATGGCCAAGGCCACTGACTGCACACGGTCGCCATAGCTTGTCAGGGAAACGGCCACGGGGGTCTCCCCCACCACGGCACTGCGAGCCAGCACGTTTCGCATCCGCAGCTGCCCGGCTGTAGCTAGGCTGCGGGCTTTTTTAAGCTTTTTTCGCCACCGACTGGCCAAGGTTCGCACCGGCCGCCCCAATGATTCTGCTGTCATGGCTGGCAGTGACACCTCGATTCCGTAGCTTGTGGTCCTGGGCAGCTGCCAGGCTGCCCAGGACCGAGTGAGCAAAAAACAACTGCTGCCCTTGCGGGGACCGTGGGGTCCCCGCAAGGGTTCCCTGCTAGGGGATTTGGTTCACCAGCAGCCCATCAAACTTCACGGAAACCGGGAAGTTCGTTGACGATCCCGACATGTAGGTAAACAGTCCCACTGCTCCGGGCACCTGCAACGCCGCCGTGGTGTCCGTACCGGTGGCTTGCCAGGTGGCGGGTTCGGTTGTTGCTGTCCTCCACAACTTCGCTTGGATGGTGGTGGTGCCTGTGCCAAACACCTGCAGCCGAAGCGACATCTCCTGGTTGTTCACCAACTTGAAGCCGGTGATGTTGACGGTCCTCAGGGTGGTCTCAACACCGCCAACAATGCGGGTTGTGTACAGCGTCAGGGTGCCGTCGGCTGCAACTTTCACCTTGGCCCGGTAGTCACCGGCACCGGAGACCGAACGTCCCAGAAGGTAAACGTACGATCCACCGCCGTTGGCGATCTTGTCGAAGGAGAACCGAACCACGGAGTCCGCACTGCTGGAGGACACGGAGTTCAAGTAAGCCCCAGGACCCGCACCGGCCTTGGTCAGCGATATTCCGGCTTGATCGCCGGACACTGAGTACAGGGAAGCGGTGCCACTGAGGGTCCAGGCTCCGCCAACATCGGCCGAACCCAACCCGCCCGTGACAGTCCTGCCAAAGTCATCCTGTGCCAAGACTCCCGCCGGTGCTGCCACGGGCGTGACATCCTGCGTCACACTCGCGGTGCCGCCGGAGTTGTCGGTGACTGTCAAGACCACCTGGTAAGTTCCGGCTGCGGCGTAGCTGTGGTTCAGGGTTGCCCCTGTCCCGTGCGCCGTCCCGTCGCCGAAGTCCCAATCGTAGGAAGCAACGGTGCCGTCACTGTCCGAGGAGGAGGAACCATCCAGTGAAACCTGCAGGAAATTCACCGAAGAGGTGAACGCCGCCACAGGGTTCACGTTGGGCGGCGACACCGTGACGGGGTGCGTCACGCTGTCTGTGCCACCGGAGTTGTCAGTGACAGTCAAGGTCACCTGATAGGTGCCGCCAGCAGCGTACGTGTGACTGTTGTTTGCGACGGAGCTGTGAGGCGAGCCATCACCAAAGTCCCAGTCGTAGGCGACTATGGTGCCGTCGCTGTCCGTTGACGTGGAGTCCAGCGTTGCAGTCAAATCAACCACCGAAGGGGTAAACGCTGCCACCGGCACCACGTTGGGAGCCGGTGCCACCGTGACGGGGTGCGTCACAGTGCCGGTGCCGCCTGCGTTGTCAGTGACAGTCAGGACCACCTGGTAGGTTCCGCCCGCTGCGTAGATGTGATCCAGGGTTGCCCCCGAACCGTGTGCCGTCCCGTCACCAAAGTCCCAATCGTAGGAAGCAACTGTGCCGTCACTGTCCGTGGAGGTGGAACCGTCCAGTGATGCCTTCAGCGCGGCCGTCGACGACGTGAACGCCGCCACCGGAACCACATTTGCCGGCGCACCGGTGCTACCCAGTGCGTAGTGGTTGGCAACCGTGGCTGCTGATATTGCCGTGGGGTAGACAGCCACCTCATCGATGGAGCCAGCAAAGTACGGCTGCGGGCCCCACGTGGTGTCACTGCCAACACGCCAGTATCCGTTGTAGTTCTGCGCCGCTGTTTGCGGGTTGGACGCCACCTGGGCGCCATCAACGTACAGCTTCATGCCGTCGGCGCCTTGTGTTGCCACCATGTGGTGCCATTGGCCGTTGTTGTAGGAGTTCACGGAGGTGGCCAGGTTGGTCACCCCCGTGTAGGTGCCAAACGTCAGGCGCCCGTTGGTCTCCATGTATACGTGCCTGTCGTAGCTACTGGACAGGGTTGCAGTCCTGGAGCTTCCGAATCCGATCAGCTTTCCGCCAGTTGTTGTGGTGGTCTTGAACCACAGCTCCTCCGAGTAGGTGGTGGGGTTGGAGAACTGATCGTTGCTGGAGAGCAGCCCCGTGCTGGTCCCGTTGAAGGTGACAGCGGTATTGCTGACCCCGTTCAGCGCTCCCGCGGCTCCCTTGCTGACACCGGTGAAGTAGGTGCCGAGCCGAGAGGATGCGCCCGAATCGGCCGCCGTGGTGCCAGCAGCTTCGCCCACCCGCCAGTACAGCAGCGGGTCGCTGTCATACACGGCCTTGCCATAGGCATCGGCCGGGATGTTCAACGTCCGTCCCGAGAGCAGGTAGTGGCTTTGCAGCTGTGCCCGGCTCAGGGTGGTGTTGTACACGGCCACCTCGTCGATGGAGCCGGCGAAGTACGTGTTGCGCGGCCTATTGGTCCAGCCGCTGAGGTTGTCCCCGCCAACACGCCAGTAGCCGTTGTACACCTGGCCAGTGGTCACGCTTGGCCTCGTGGCAACCTGCACGCCGTCAACCCAGAGGCTCATGCCGCCAGCGCCCAGGCTGGCAACAATGTGATGCCATTGGCCGTTGTTGTAGCTCCCTGGCGAGTTCACTGTCTGAACGCTGCCGTTGTACACACCGAAGTAGATGCGCCCGGAGTTGTCCATGTACACGTGCCTGTCGTAGCTCGTGGAGAGCCCGCTGGCGGCGTTGCCATAACCGAGGATCTTCCCGCCACGGGTTGTGGTGGTGTTGATCCACATCTCGGCGCTGAAGGTGTCAGGAGCAGGCAGTGCCGACTGTGTGGCGGCGATGCCGTTGGTGGTGGCATCGAAGGTGCTGGCCGTGTTGGGGTCATTGGCCAATGCCCCCGCTGCTCCGCGGGTAACACCGGTTCCCACAATCAGGTCATCCCACCCAGCCCAGTCCAGGGATGAGGTGGACCCTGCGGCTTCGCCCAGGCGCCAGTAATTCTTGGCCCCATCAGCTATCACCTTGTCGCCGTAGGCGCTTGCCGTGGCCGCATCAGCCACTGTCACGTAGATCGTTTCCGATCTGACCTCGTTATTGAAGGGGTCGGTGACAAAGAGTCTGTACCGGTACTCCTGCCCCGGCACCAGCCCCGTGTCCACGTATCCCATGGTGGGCCGGTTCCAGAAGGTGGATGACTGCGTCACGGTGTAGATGGGTGCGGGAATGATCCCGTCCCGGATGACCCTGTATGTCAGGCGCTCGTTGTCACGGTCCCAGTTGGCCTGCCAGCCAATGCGCACGGTGCCCGGCGAAAGTGAAACCACCGAGGGGTTGATGCGTGAACCCGAGAGTCGCGGGCCTTGCGTATTGGGTGCTATCTCCTTCTTGGCAAAACGCACCAAACCTTGTTGGGGGGCATTGTTGACGTTCAGGAACTCTCCGGCCAGGACCACATAGCTGCTGTTTCCAGTCACTGTCCACGGCCCTTGGCTCTGCCCTGAAGCTGTTCCCGTGTCCATATCCGGGTACCAGTTCAGCAGCGACGGGCGAGGATTGCCGGCGTAGTTGAAGTAGCCGTACGGGTCCGGGGTAATGGTGCCCGTCACCGCCTTGGTGAAGGCCAGCCCGCGGTGGAAGCCCCACGGATCGGTTTGCGGGAACCCGCCAATATTTCCGCAGTAGTGGGCGTGGCCCACAGCGTAGACAGCCTTTTCATCGGGATAGACGTCGTACGTGTCACCGTGGCAGTCCTGCACCCACTTGATGGCGCCGTCGTTCCAGTTGGCTGAGAAGACACCTTCAAGGTTTCCGCCGGAGCCAAACACAAACCCGGAGCCGTACACTTGGTCTCCGTCGGCAGCCAAACTGACGATGGCCGCATTGGGTCCGGCGTCACGCACCAGTGCCGAGTTGGCGGCAAAGGGCATCAGCGCCCCTGTCACTGCGTCAACCGCCCCCAGGCCATAGCCGGGGTTGGAGGAGCCGTTGAGGGTGGTGAATTGTCCACCCACCACCACCTTGGTCTTGTCCGGGGACAGCACCATGGCGTTGACCCGTCCACCCACCGCCTGTGGCGCCCAGCCCAGCAGTGACCCGTCAACGGCACTGAAGGCGGCCAGTTGATCGCGGGCCACAGCACCAACGGCCTTAAACAGGCCACCCATGTAGACGGTGGTGTCAGTGGCAATAATTGAATAGACGGTTGATCCTGGTTTGGGCAGGAAGCTTGTAATGAGGGCGCCAGTGGTGGCATTGAGGGCCGCGACCCGCCACACGGTGGCACCGTTGACGGCGGTGAACTGCCCGCCAACATAGATTCGGGTTCCGTCAGGGGAGGCGGCAATGGCCGTGGCCTGTGCGTTCAAACTTGGAGCAAAAGTGGTGATGAGGTTACCGGTTCGGATGTCGTAGGCCAGAATGTTGTTGCGCACCACTGTGTTGGCGCCAGCTGCTGACCCTGCCGGACGTGCCGTGGTGAAGGCGCCCACCACATAGACGGTGTTGCCCACCACCAGTTGGCGCCAAGCGACGCCATTGATCTGGACGGTGGGGAGGGAGTCTGCGGAGACGGTTTCCGGCGTGGCCGGATTGTTGGGGTCCACGGGGGCGGTGTCAGCAACTGCCGATACCGCGCCAAGGACTCCCAAGGACATGACAAGGCTTGCACCCAAGAGGGTGGCCACGGTTTGCCGGCCGAGCGCACGAATGCGGTGTCGCATTCCTGCTGGGCCGAACAGGCTACCTGAGACCGTGTATTCCCGTTTTTTCATGGCGTTCCTTTACTAACTGACACAGCACCTTCAAAGGCTGCGATGGGTGAGGAAGCATTCAAGCTGGTGAGGATGCGCACCTGTTGGCGTTGGTCCAATGGCACGTTAAAGACAAAGGTGGCTGTGGCGGTTTGTTTGTTCGCAATGACGGCAGGGAAGGCTACCGTGCCCGGTCCGCTCAACTGGACGGCAGGACTCTTGTCCTTGCCAAACTCCACCGTCACGGCAATGTTGTTGCCCGGGACGTCTTGGCCGGAATTGTTGACAACCACCACAGTGAACTGAATGGAAGGTCCGGCAATCTCCCCGACACCCTGGGCAACTCCGTCCACTGCGGCGATGTTGCTGACTTTCACGTCCAGCCCGGGCTCCACGGTGACGACCTTATCGAGGGGCACCGGCGCTGCAATGGGCTGGGCCACGGCGGCCAGGGCTGCCTCCTTGGTGACCTCCGCGGGAGATTTGCTGGGGATCACTGCAGCCGGCGTCTTTGCCGGCTCCGGCGCCCCCGACTGTGCCGGTGGACTGGGCGACGGCGGTGCGCTGGGGTTGGCGGCTGCCGAACCGGATGCGCTTGTGCTGGGTGTGGCTTGTTGCGACTGTGTGCCCGCCAGTCCCACGTCGTTGCCTGCTGGCGTGCCGCCGAGGGCCGCCGCAATGGCCCAGGCAGCTAGGGCGAGCGCACCTACCAGCACAACCACCATGATCTTCTTGGTCCAGCGGCGGTTCTCTTCCACCACGGCCGGCCCTGGTTGTTGATTTGTCATTTTTCCTCTTTGGGGAGCCGGGTTTGCGTTGCGGTGACCTGCGTTGCAGCGGCCCGCGCAGGCGAGATCCGGCTACCCGGGGGCCCCTTTCGCGTGGCGAATTGCACCCGGCTACCCGATTCCAAGATCCATGTACTACCCATGGTGTGAGACCACCCTTGATAATTGGCTTCCACTGCGCCTGACGTAGCTGGCGTCTTGACTTTGACTCTAGGTTTCTCCACGGGCGAGCGCCCGAGTGGTCTCTACTTCACTTCCGAAACAAGAAATTGAGTATTCTGTGCGTATGTACTCGATTGGTCCGCGATCTTGGGCGAATGTGAGCCGTTTACTACTTGCTTCGGCTACTGCCAATACTCGGTTCTTGGTGAATTCCTCGAGTGGAGTTTCGTTTTACCGCGGTATTGAAGGCTTCCCAGCATGCTTGTCCTCGCCTAGACTGGCGAACAATGCGCGGGGCTCAGGATCAGTTGGGCCCCTGAAAACTGACTGATGGAGGTTGCCCATGGTCCGGCCTGCCACGTCTCCGCCCGCCAAAGACACGCCCGCCCACGCCATGGTGGTAGTCGCCGCCCACCCGAACCCTGAAATGTATGGGGCGGACCGGGTGTTCCTCGAGACCGTGGCAGGACTGGTGGCCCAGGGCCACCAGGTGGTGGCAACGCTGCCCGAAGAGGGCCCGCTGTGGGCCGAGCTGGTCCAGCGGGGCGCCCAGGTAATCTTGTGCCCCACTCCTGTGTTGCGCAAATCTTCACGTACGCCACTGGGGCTTCTGCGCCTTGCCGCGGAATCCCTGCGTGATCTGATCACGGGGATGGTGTTTTTGCGCCGGATCCGACCCGACGCCGTATATGTCAGCACCGTGACCATACCCCTGTGGCTGCTGCTCGCGCGGCTGTCCCGAATTCCCGTTCTGGCGCATGTGCATGAAGCCGAAAAATCTGTCGCACGACTGTCCAAGCTGGCTTTGGCTGCCCCGCTGCTGATGGCGAACTCGATCGTGGCCAACAGCCGCTTCAGCGCCGATGTCCTCACAGGCACGATTCCGCGCTTGGGGCCCAAAATTTCTGTTGTGTACAACGGGGTGCCCGGCCCCTTGACCATGGCTCAGGCCCGAGTGGGAGCGGAGCCCCCTGTCCAGGTGCTGTATGTTGGCCGGCTGTCGAACCGAAAGGGTGTTGACACCCTCATTGCGGCCATGAAACAAGTGAAGGACCGCAATATTGCGGCCCGTTTGGACATTGTGGGGGCCGTATACCCGGGCTATGAATGGTATGAAACGCAGCTTCGGGACCAAACCCTGGCCCTGGGCCTGGCGGACTCGGTGACCTTTCACGGCTTCTGCCCGGACGTGTGGCCGTTCCTGGAACGCACGGACATCTCAGTGGTTCCCTCGCGCATTGACGAGCCGTTTGGCAATACGGCCGTGGAGGCCATCATGGCAGGCCGTCCCTTGGTGGTCAGCAATTCGGCCGGGTTGCGGGAAGCTGCCGGTGGCTACCTGTCCCCCCAGTATGTGGCAGTGGATAACCCCGGGGAGATAGCTGATGCTATTGAGAGAATCGGCAAGGATTGGGGCCGGTTTCGCGAGGATGCCGCGGCCGACGCCGCAACAGCCGCGGACCGCCACAGCCCCAGCACTTACCAAGACCACATGGTGCAGGCCCTGGCACAGCTAGTATGCCGCCGCTAGTTTAGGCCCGGCTGGTTGGGTCCCGCTAGTTGGGCACGGCCGCCAGTGTCCGGATTTCCTCAGCCAAACGAACCGTTGCTTCTATGTGGGATTTGGACGATGCGCCGAAGACGATGGCTTCGATGGACTCATGGCCCAAGACCCATTCGAGGGCTTCCCGGGGCGCAATGGCACCAGAAGCCAGCACGGACATGGCCACGGGCCGGAACTTGCGGTGTGCCAGGACGTCCTCGTAGCCTTCAATGCCGCCTGACATCCGGAACCCCAATTTGTTGATGTTGGAGCAGACAATGGGATTCTCGATCCCTTGTTCCTCCAACGCGTCCAGAAGCATGGGCAGGTTCATGGTGATGAATCCCGGCTCCGCCCCGTACTTGCTGCGAACATGGTCGGCAAAGATTTTGAATGCCTCGTTGAAGCCCAAACCAAGGAGCAGGTCCACCACCACGTTCTGCAGGAAAACAACTGGGGTTGACAGTCCGTGGAACATTTTCATTTCAGCATCGATCAATAAGGTGATGATGCCCTCCACATCCTTGCGGGCCATGGATCTCCCGCCCACCAGGGCCGCATTGAGCAGTCCGGTGTCCGGCAGGAATTTCTTCAGGGCCCCCATCATCCCGGATTCGGTGACGGCGTTAGCGTACTTGTGCGCGTACGGCATGCAGGGATAGAAGACGAAGCCCCGGTACCGTTCCGGATGGCTGCGCACATGATCGCAAACCTCCTCAATCCGGTCATGGGTGGTGCACATGAAGGTGCGCAGCCCGGCGTCGTAGGCGCTGTCCAGCACGGCAATCACCTCATCGATTGACTGAAATTTCAGGGCCTGTGCCCGCGCCTTCTCCTCGGACATGTGGTTGACGCCAAAGAATTGGTTGTCGCCAAATAGCAGTTTGTCCATCGTGCTCTCCTCATGATCCAAGTACGTCAGCTGCCCAGCAGCTTGCTCAGGGAGGCAAGGCGCCGCCATGAGAACTTCGGGTTGGCCGCGAGCGGCGAGAGCGCTGCCAGCTGTTCGCTGGGAGCCGGCTTGGTGGCGGCATCCCTGATGAGCATGTCAATGACTTTGTCAGCCTCGGTGGCACTGGCGAACGAATTTTGGTGGCTGGCAGGATTGTCCTCCCCCTCGCTGACGCTGCCAATGAAGTAATCCAGCTCGGAGCTGTACTCCTCCCCCCGCAGGTAAAACCAGGTGGGTTGCGTCAGCTCGGTGGTGTAGCGGACATTCCAGCCCTGCACGTAGCCCTCAGGCACGATTGCCGTATCACGCAGATACACTTGGCATTCTTGGCGGTCCACCGTGATCCGCCCGGCCTCCCCCCAGAGGGTGACCTTGGTGGTCATCTTGCGGTACGACTCATCCGACCAGTCCACCGACAGCTGGGCCGACCGACCGTCGGCGTAGTTCAGCGTGCCGTAGACCTCATCCTCGGTCTGGGCTGAGAAGACGCTACCGAAGATGGTGCCGCTGACACCGGAAGGCGTGCCCATGTACCAGTTCACCAGATCGATGGTGTGGGCCGCATAGTCATACAAGCAGCCTCCCCCGGTTTCCCTGCGGTTACGCCAGGTGCCGCCCTTAGGGGCCAGCACCACAGGACCGTATGATTCGGCGAGCGCGTGCGACACCTTGCCGATGGCGCCGGCGTCCAAGAGCCGCTTGACCTCCGTGAAAGCACCCACAAAACGGTTGTGATAGCCCACCTGGGTCACCACGCCGTGTTGTGCTGCAAGCTCAGCTAGATGCGTGGACTCGGCCAGGCTGAGGGTGAGCGGCTTTTCACAAAAAACGTTCAGCCCCTGTTTGATGGCCTTCTCGGCCATGGGAAAGTGTGTGGCGGTGGGCGTTGCAATGACCACAGTCTCCGCCCCCGATTGGGCCAACATGGTGTCATAGTCGGTGAACGTTTTTATGCCGGTATATTTTTCCAGGACATCCAGAACGTATTTGACGGAATCGCACACGCCAACAAGTTCAACGTTGGGGTGTGCCCGCAACATCGACAGGTGGGACAGCCCCATTTTGCCTACACCAACTACGGCTACCTTTGTCATTTTCACTCCTTGTGCTTGGTCGGCAGGGGCTTGGTCGGCCTGGTTGCCAAGAAATTTAGGGTTGTTGGGCCGGAGGCGATGTTCTCAATTCCCGAAACCACTTCACCAGGGCCAGAACGGTAAAGCCGGCCGTGGCCACCACGGTGAGCAGGTACAGGCCCATGAACAGTGGCACGGCACCCAGGAACAGGAACGTCAGGCAGAGCACACCGTAGTCCATGGGCAAGACCATGACGGACCGCGCCCAGGACGCTGGCCCGTGGACACCCTGGACCTGAGGCAGTTTGGTGCCCAAAGACCTGCGCAGCTGCTCGGTGAGGATCATGGCGAAGAAGAGGACGGGGCCCACGATGGCCGAGAACAGCGGCACCAGCAGCCACGGGACGGGAACCGCCTCAAAGCGGAAGAGCCCCACGGCAAGAAACACAGGCATGGCGGAGATCTTCACGGCGTCGGCAATGTGGTCAAGCCACTCCCCTGACGGGCTTCCGCCTCCCGTCAGCCGGGCAAGCTGCCCGTCTGCTGAATCAAAGGCGTAACCTGTGATCAGCAAAAAACCCACCACCACTCCCAACCACGGGCTGGGCGGAAACATCACCAGCAGGGCAATGCCTGAGTAGGTGAACAGGGCACTGATCACCGTCACCATGTTGGGGCTCAGCCCTGCCTTGTACGCCGCGGCGGCCAGGACCCTGCCCAACCTGCGGTTAATGAACCGCGAATAGGCGGGGGCGTGGACACCGGCACCCTTTTGAGCTTGCTGCAGGCGACGGTAGGCGGCGGTGAAGGAATCCTTGTCCGCGCGCACGGTGGTTGCCCGCTTGGCCGCGGTGGTCACGACGCACCAATCTTCTTCAGGTCGCCAAAGGACGGCGCCTGGTCCGGCGCGCGGCGGCGGCTCTTGAACAGCGCCCTGCTGGATTCACCGGCCACAATGCGCCGGCACATGGCCTCATATCCTAGGGCGATGTCATCCCAGTCGTAGTGGCGGGCCCGGACCACGGAGGCGGCACCCCGCGCATTCACACCCCCAATATTCGCTTCGGCCCCCTCGGCGAGCGCGGGTATGTCAGCGGCCGAGCCAAAGTACTGCCCCGCCTCCCCCAGCACCTCGCGATTGAACCGCACATCAAAGGCGTTCGTTGCGGCGCCGGCACCCATGGCCCGTAGCAGGCTGGGGTTGGTTCCACCCACCGAGTGGCCGTGCCAGTAGACAAAGGCATTGGCGTACAGCTCGTCGAGAAGGTCCTGGTCCCAGACCCCGCCAACGAACTTGACCCGCTCATCGCCCATGGCATGGAGAGTGGCTGTGTACTCCTCCGCGTAGGGATGCGAGCCCACCACTATGAGCGGCAGTTTGGCGTTGCTTTGGGTGTACCCTTCCACGATCACGTGGACATGGTTTTCCGGGAGGAAGCGCGCCACCACCAGATGGTATCCCCGGGGCGTCAGGCCCATCCCGGAGATTCGCGAGCTTCCACTCTCCTCAAGGATCGGGGCACCGTACGCCAGCAGGGTGGTCGCAACGTCAAATTCTTCGGTGTAATAGTCTTGGATGCCCTCGGCGTCGGCGATGAGTGCATCGGAGAGCCGGACAGCAAGTGACTCGGCGGCCCGGTAGTACTTGCGCCCAAGGTTTCCCCACCGGGCCCGCTGCCATTCAAGGCCGTCCACGTGGGTGGCCACGGGGATGCGGGCCGCCTTGAGCACCGGTAGCCACGGCGAATTTGCGGCGTTGAAGACGATGGCGGCATCCACACGGTGGGTGAGGATGTGCCCCACTGACTTCCCGGAGTGGACAAGAGTTTCTAAGGACTTCTTGCGTGGGGCCGAGTAGTGCACCAGCTCCATGCCCAAATAGTGGGTGGGGCCGGGTTGTTCGGACTTGGCCGTGCGGCAATACACCACCACTTCGTGGCCCATGGCGGCGAGGCGTTGACCTACCTCTTCGACGCACGTTTCAAAGCCGCCATACCTGGCCGGAACCCCCCGGGTTCCCACCAGAGCAATTCTCATGGTGCCGCTGGCAACTGGACTTGATTTCATGTGAGACCTCCCCCGAAGGATGATGGTTGCAGTACCGATTTCTGTGTAGCTGGCTAGAATGAGCGGCGGGCCCGCCCCGATTCGAGATATTCGCTGTCAATGAGTTCTAAGGTCTTTCGCAGCACGGTGCTGGAGGTGTGCACCGTGTAGGGGAAGTAGATGACATCCACACCCACGGCGGCAAAGTCCCGTTCAAGGGCGCGCCCCTGCGGAGTTCCCTTCCAGTCATCTCCCTTGAAGAAAATGTCGAACGGGGTCTGGTGCCAGGTTTGCAGCCTGTCTGGCAGGACTTCCGCAATGGCCTGGTCCACAAAGGAAATGTTGGAGACAATTTCAAGCCGCTCGGCCAGGGGGATAACTGGTGGCCGGCCCTTGTTCTCGACCAGAAGCTCATCCGAAACCACACCTGCGATCAGAAAGTCGCACTGTGAGCGGGCCTGACGCAGGAGGTTGAGGTGGCCAACGTGAAAGAGGTCGAAGGCACCGGCGGCATAGCCAATCTTGATACTCATGCTAGCTCCCTTAATATGCACCACTAGGTTTGACGACGGCCTTGAACGTCCGCCACAAAATAATGAAATCTCCTGTCAGAGACCAGTTCTCCACGTAGTACAAATCCAGCCGGACTGCCTCATCCCAGACCAGGTTTGACCTGCCGCTCACCTGCCACAGGCCTGTGATTCCGGGCTTGATGAGCAGCCTGCGGTGGGTGGGCTTCTCATAGTTCTCCACTTCCGATTTCAGCGGCGGCCGTGGCCCCACCAGGCTCATGTCACCCATCAGTACGTTCCAGAACTGTGGGAGTTCATCCAGGGAGTACTTGCGCATCCACCGGCCACAGCTGGTGACGCGGGGATCGTTGGGCATCTTGAACAACACCCCGGCACCCTGATTCTGCGTGGCGAGTTCGGAAAGCTGGGCCTCTGCGTCCGTCACCATGGAGCGGAACTTGGCCATTTTGAAGGGCTCACCGTTGCGACCCACCCGATCCTGAAAGAACAGCACCGGCCCCTTGCTGTCGAGCCTGACAATCAGCGCAAGTACCAGCAGGAGCGGGAGGATGAGGATCAGGGTACAAGCGCTCACCGCCACGTCCATGGCCCGCTTGACCATGTGCCGCCCACCGGAATATTGGGGCAGTTCCACGTGCATGAGCGGCAACCCTTCCACGGGGCGAAAATGAATGCGGGGCCCGGCCACATTGGTCAGGTTCGAGGCCAGGACCAGTTCGGTGGACATGTCCTCCAACCGCCACCCGAGTTCACGGATGGCGCTGGGCCCACCCGGCAGCGGTCCGGCCACGATCACCGTCTGCGCACCCGTGATGGCAATCACGCGGCCAATGTCAGCCATGGTGGACATGACGGGGATCTTGTGCCACGGCGGTCGCAGCTCCGTACCTTCAGTCAATGACGTCAGCGCCACACCCACCACCTTGTAGCCGGCGGAAAGGTTGTTCTTGAGTTGGGCAATGACGTAACCGACGTCGTCGGCCGCCCCAAGAATGACAACGTCACTGAGGCACCTACCGGCCTGGCGTTCCCGCGCCAACCAGCGGCGCCACCCCCACCGTGTGCTCAGCAGCAATAGCGCCCCCAGCGGAAAGGCGAGGGCGAAGAAGCCGCGCACAATTTCCACATTCAGGGCCACCATCATGATGGCCAGGGCACCAAACACCCGCAATGTTGAGTGGAGCACCCGCTTGTATTCGGTGGCACCAATGCCCACCACGCCTGTCTCGCGGGTGCGGCAAAATTCCAAATCCAGGGTCCAGAGCAACAGCAGCAGCAGTCCTGACACAAGATAGTTGCCCTGCTCACCGGCGCGGCCAGAGTTTGCAACGCCCATACCAAACCACACCAGGTATGAAATGGCTATGACGGCGGTGATGGTGATGGAGTCGGTGATCCGCAGCTTCCACCTATAGGATCCTGACCAGGATTCATGCGCACCACCTGCAGTACCGCTGCGGTCCACGGGCAACGCGTCCCAGACGGCGTGTTTTGGGCCCTTGCTGCGCGAGGTGAAGGGACCGGATGCGGTGCCGCTGACAAGTCGCTTGCCGAAGGGGGCATGAATTCTGGGGGACGTCATGAGGTTCTCCCTTGTTCGCTGCAAATGCTCAAGTAGGGAGCCGACGACGGCTGGGGGAAAGCCTTGGTCTCAGAAGGCTTTTCCGCCGCCGGCTCCGAATGTGGAGTCCACCTAGGGTTCATGGACAGTGATTGCTTGGGCAATTGGCATTGGAGAGCTGCGCGATTAGAACAAAACATGTGAGACCTTCTCGGATTGCAGTCCGCTGTGATGTTCTAAGTAAAGAAGAAACGCGGCCCAAGAACACCAGTGGCGACTACTCGAATCATTGGCCCGTGCACGCGCTTTAGCTACGCGTTGTACTCATAAAGTAGGCGGTCTCTACTCGATTCGCGGCCCAAGTACTTAGGCGCTGAGTGGTCACGGCTGGTTCGAATGGCGAG
Source organism: Arthrobacter sp. HLT1-20 (assembly GCF_054510895.1). Taxonomy (NCBI): domain Bacteria; kingdom Bacillati; phylum Actinomycetota; class Actinomycetes; order Micrococcales; family Micrococcaceae; genus Arthrobacter; species Arthrobacter sp. HLT1-20. The sequence goes on from NZ_JBTNDR010000012.1 coordinate 52,535, forward strand.
GGGTCCCAGGGCAGGGTCACAGGGCAGCGGCCAAGCTGCTGCCAGGCGCAGGTCCTAGAAAAAGAGCTCGGCGGTCAGCTCGTCACGGCCGGAAATGCCCAATTTGGCATAGCACCTGTAGAGGTGGCCGCCCACGGTTCGGGCGGACAGGTACAGCTTTTCAGCGATGGCGCGGTCGGAGAGACCCTCCACCGCCAGCATGGCTATCTCCCGCTCCCTGCGGGTGAGCTGTACCGGGGCACCCTTGGCCACAACGGCTGAGCCAAGGGCCAGCGCGGACCGCGCGGCCGGTCGCGGCACAGCCGGCGGTGCATCATTGGGCGTCAGCGGTGCTGCATCAAACACGGTAGCCGTGAACCAGGAATCCTGGCTCATCTGTGGCGAACTTCCCTGGGTCAATGTGGATGTTTGGCTGGCAGCGTGGTTCTTGGTCGGAGCAGAGAGCTGTTGGCCAAATTCCATGATGGCCTCGGACCAGGCGCCTTCCACCGTCTGGGAAATCTGCAGCAGGCGGTCCAGAACAGACTTTTCGCCCAGTTCGGCCGCGATGGCCAGCGCGTTGAGTTCAAGGAGGGGCGCCTGCTGGTCCCGGGCGACGTCGGCCAGGGCAAGCAGTGCCGCCAGCCCGGCGCCGTCACGGGCATGGTACTCGTGCGCCGCCGCCATGTAGGCCCGTTCGTGGGCTGTCACCAGGAACATAGCAGGCTTTTCCTCATGTTCGCCAATGAGGCGTGCCGCCAGATCCCGCTGGCCCAGTTTGGCGGCAGTGTAGGCGGCCATCGAGGTGCAGAAGCCCAGCAGTTGCTGCGGGTCGCTGTCCCGGAGGGATTCAATGGCCGGAAGCAGCGCATCCACGGCGTCCTGCAGGAGTCCCTGCCGGATGAGACCCATGCCGCGGGCTACGTTGGCGCCGCCGCCAAAGGTGATAATGACTGGCCCCGCATCCACAAAGAACTGGTCAAGCAGCGAGGCGGCGAAGGGCAGGTCACCGGAGCAGAGGGCCGTGGTCAGCTGGCGGAACACGATCATTTCGGGGATGAAAAAGACGTCGTACAGTTCCGAATGTTCTATGGCGAACGCCTCGGCTGAACGTTGTTGGCTTTGTGTCGCGAGCCCCAGGGCGCACAGCCGCTCGGCATCCATGGCCAAGGCAATCGATGTATTCACGCGCATTTCGTCGTCCGAAAGCGCCGGGCTGCCGGCCAGCACGGTTTCTATGAGCGGCAACATGCGACCGTAGTCACCCTTGTGGGAGAGCACCATGAGTTCCAACAGCGCAGTCTTGTGCAAAACGTTGTCCCGGATGGTGTCAGCCTGCTCCGGCAGCGTCGCCATGAGCCGTTTGCTGGCGTCCTGGAGTTTGTTGATATCCGCTTCCATGCTGGCGGCCGGCATGCCCAAGGCCAGGCGGGTGGTGGCGCGCAGGAGTGCACCAAACAGCAGCTCGTCCAGGTTGCTGGCCGCATCAAAGGCGTCGTCGAGCAGCCCCGCAGCTTTTTCATAGCGGCCCAACATGTAGTGGGCCCTGGCCTGGACCGCCCGCACCTTCAATGCGGGGTCGGTCGCTGTGATGCCGTCAAGCAGTTCCAGCGCCAACGTGGGTTGGGACAGCTTGCACGCAATCAGGGCAGCGCGCAACAGTTGCTCCGGCGGAACTTCCAAGCCGCTGTCCACGGCCCAACTGACCCTGCGCAGGAGGGCCTCGGTTCCCATGGGCCGGGTCTGCAGCTTCTCCAGCAAACTGTCGTGCAAAATGCGGCTGTGGGCGGGGGGCACCATCTGCCTGATGACCTCCCCGTAGATGGGGTTGGCAAGCCTGAGCACGTTCTCTTCCAGGAACTGTGACTGGACAAGCTGGCGGCCAAGCAGTTCATCAACGGCCTCTTTGCCGCTGATTTGTTCCACCATGTCCCGCGACACCGGTTCGGCCAGCGCAACAAGGTCCAGTGCCGATTCGGCTGCCCCGCTCAAGCCACGAATCTGCGCCCGGACAACGTCGCGGAGGTTTCGCCCCACCCGATGGTGTCCCAAGCGGTACACCCAAATCCCACGGCTCTGGGTGAGCAGTTCGTCGTCGAACGCCTCAGCGACGAGCATCTTGAGCAGCATGGGATTGCCGCCGGAGCAAGACCAGAAATACCAGCTGGTTGGCAGCGCCACCGGCGCACCCAGCATGGCCTGGAGGAACTCGTGCCCCTGGTCGCGGGTGAGCGGATAGAGGTCTATGGTCTCGGCGCTGCCGCCGCTCCACAGCCTGGGCAGGGGCTCGGGCAGCTGGAGGTTGCGCCGGTGTGAGGCAAGCAGTTTGATGGTCCCGGAGAGCACCAGGGTCACCAGAAGTTCAGCCGTAGAGCGGTCAACGGCGTGCGCATCGTCAACGATGACCAGAGGGAGCCCGGACCCATGGGCCACCTCACGGCTCGCCGCGATGGCCCCCAACACCGCCCGGAAAACATTGGTGCGGATGCTGAGGTCATCACTGGTGACGTCACCGAGCAGCGGCGCGAATGCCCCATAGGGCACGGCGCTCAGGGAGGGTGTGCCGTGGATGGTCAGCACGGCCCGCGCCGCCGAGATTTCTACGGCCAGGTGGCGCAGAATGCTGGAGGCGCCCAGTCCGGTGTCATAACGCAAAATGACAGCCTGGCAGTCCTCATTGCCAAGGGCAAATTCAATGTCGGCGAGTTCGCTCTGGCGCACGAACGGAGATTGGGCAGGCAGGGGAAACGATGCGCCACCGTGCTCCTGATCATCATGGCTCATCAGCGTCACCACCTAAAGCAACTCGTTGCGGGAGCTGAGGCCAAGCTTGGAAAATATTTGGTAGAGGTGCCCCTCAACCGTCCGGATGGATACTCCCATCCGTTCCGCAATGGCCTTGTTCGTCATGCCCCGGCCCGCCAGCTTGGCAACCTGCATTTCGCGTTGGGTCAGTTTGACCCCCTCGGTGGCTGGCGACAGCGGGACGACTGTGGAGCTGGGGGTCAGGCGGTCAATGCGCGCCTCGGCTTCCTTGGCTTGCCGCGTATACCCGCCTGCATGGGCAAGGTCCAGGGCCAGAAGGGCGCAGCGCAGTTCAACGGCGGCCAGCTCAAGATCCTGCGCCACCGCCGCCGCCAACAACGCCTTTTCCGCATCCTTGCCCAGAAATGCCTGTGCCATCAGCCCGGACAGCTCAGCCATGGGCCCCTGCCCCTGGGCGGCCGCGGCTTCCATGAGCGCCAAGTCCTTCTCGCGCGCACTGATGGAGGCGCCAAAAAGACTCAGGTAGGCCAGGGTGTACCTGCCGGCCTCGAAGTCTTCCTGCGCAGAAGCGGCCAACGCCTCCGTTGCCTCCGGGTCTCCCAGCCACCGTTCTGCCATGAGGGTAAAGAACCGGGTCACAGCCAGATTGACCCACGCGGTGGTGGGCGCCAAATTTTTAGCGAGGGCAAGGTACTTGGCTGCTTCGGCATCGTTTTCAACCTGGGCCAGGGCGTAGGCCAAGGCGGAATAGGCCAGCTGGGTGCAGTTGTAGGTATCGCGGATTTCCAGTTGTGCCACGGCTGCCAGAAGGATATCAGCCGCCTCCAGACCCTTGCCCGCACAAACGTAGGCGATGCCCAGGCCCAATTCAATGATTCCACCGTGATACTCCGAGCGGCGTCCCATGGTCACGAGCATGTCGGTCAGTATCTCAGCACTCGCCCGCCATTGCCCGGACCAGACCAGGGCCAGGACCAAACCATGCAGGTGGACATCCGGCTGCCGAATTAGCCGGGAAACCCCCTTGAACTGCGGGGCAATCTCACGCGCCAAATCAACAGCATCGAGTTCCCTGCCCGTGGCCGCCCACACAATAACTAGCAGGCTCCCGCAGTAAAGGCTGTAGTCAGCATCAACCATCTCCAGGTAGCCGGCCTCCAGCGCCTCCGCCGATTCGCGCAGCAAGCCAATGTGGACTTGGTACTCCCACTGGGCCAGGTTGATGTTTCGTATGGCTTGTTCCACGTGGGCGGGCTCATGGCCGGGCTCATTGACTCTTTCCGACTCAGCCCGCAGCAGATCCGGTACTTGTGCCAATCCCCCGTCCACCCAAAGCAGCGCGCAGCACAATTCCCCCACCCACCCGGAATGGTCGGCAATGTTCAGGCACTGATCCGCGACTTCCTTGGTTTCAAGAATCTCAGCCAGTGCCCTGGGATAGTCGGCCAGCAGAGCATAGGCGGCGCTTCGTTCAAGGGCGGCGTAGACGGAGTATGCTGTGCCGCCATCCACGGCGTCGGCGAATGTTATGGCCAGCAAGGGGTCGGAGTATAGGAGTGCCGTCCTGGCCACTGACAGTGCCACCTCGGGTATCAGGGGGATCCCGGCGTCGTTGGCCCACGTGGCAAACACCAAAAGTTCCTGCCGCGAGAACTTCTGCGAATCCAGTGAAACCACATCAGTCAACTTGCGGTAGAGGCGGGCCTTTTCCTCCCGGCCCAGCATGCCCCGGACAGTCTCAGCCATAAACGGTTCCGCAAGGGTGGTGTAGCGCCCGGCGTTCGCGCTGATGGCGAGATACTTGCGTTCTTCCATCTCATACAGCGTGTCTGCGCCCAGAACCTCCAACGCCATTGACAGCGGGACCCGCTGAACCAGCGACATCATTTCAACGCCGTGGCGAATCTGGGCGGACTCCCGCTCCAGCCTGGCCTGGACCAATTCCGCCAACAGGCTGGTGGGTTCGGCGGAACGTTCGCCGCTGAGCACCCACGTGTCATGGTGCTGCACCAGGTGTCCGCGGTTGATCTCTTCATGGACCAGAGTGTGCAGGACCAGCGGATTCCCGCCACTGGATTCGTGCAACGCGGCCACCGACGCTGACGCTACTGAACCACCCAGTGCCTTGGTGATGAGAGTCCGCACTTCATCCTTGGTGAATTGACCCAGGACCAGCTCCGAGAGCAGGTCGTCCTTGAGCAACCACATTAAGTCCTCGGGCAGGTCGTTGGTGGCCCGGGCTAAAACCAGCACCTTGGCCACCCCGCTGAAGACCAGGTGCATCAGGACGCCCATGCTGGACGTGTCAATGGTTTGCAGGTCATCCAGGACCAGGACCACCCGCCGTCCTTTCGCGTCCAAGTGCACCAGCTCGGCAATTCCCTGGATGATGGAATTTGCTGATTGCATGCTGCTGTTTTCCAACCGCGCCAAGTGCAGGCCCCAGATCCCGAACGGGATGGTCGTTTCGGTGTCCAGGCCAAACAGCTTGACGAAATGCGTGGTGCTGGCGATGCGCGCTTCAACCGACCGTGCCAGAGTGGTTTTTCCCACGCCGCGCGGCCCGATGACCACCAGGCCGTGCGTATGAGGGTCAGCAAGCCGTTCAACAGCCATGTCAATGAGGTCTTGTCGGATAAAGGATGACCAGCGACGGCGTTCGGCTGCGCCCATGTCGCGGCGGCCAGACCTTTGCTCGGCCGGATCGCCCCGCGCGGGAGACCAATCACCCCAGACGCTTGTCATAGCCCTTTCCCTTACATCACGAGAGACCTGACGGGTACCAAGAGGTACCTCAGTCGCAATTAGGGAGATTCTAACAGCGTTTCAAGCGTGCTTGGCCAAGATTGCGGATCACTTTGCCGTGGCGGATTCAGGCAATGCACCCAACGCTGACTACGCTTGCGCGTTTTAGTTGAATTTGTCCTGCGCAGCCAGGAGCCCGCCGCTCACCAGAAGTTCCACGGCGTCGGCCGCGTTGTCGATCAGGAAAGGGAGGGCCTTGTTCTCCGCGGTGGAGAAATCGCGCAGCACGTGGCTTGCGGCGTCGGCGCGGCCGGGGGGACGCCCCACACCGGCACGGACACGGTAGTAGTCCTTGGTGCCCAAGGTTTTGGAGATGTCGCGCAGGCCGTTGTGGCCGCCTTCGCCGCCGCCGAGTTTCACCTTGACCGTGTCAAAGGGGATGTCAATCTCGTCATGGATGGCAATCACATGATCGGGGGTGAGGTTGTAGAACTTCGCCAGTGACGCCGTCGGGCCTCCACTGAGGTTCATGAAGGTTGTTGGCTTGGCGAGGATCACCTTGTGCCCGCCCACGGACAGCCTGCCCGTGGCCACCAGCGCCTTGGCTTTGTGGGTCTTGAAAGTGGCGTCCATGCGGGAGGCCAATTCCTCCACCACCATGTAACCAATATTGTGCCTATTACGGCTGTAGCCGGGCCCGGGGTTCCCGAGCCCGACTACAAGCCAAGTTTCACTCATAAGTGATTATTACTCTGCAGCTGCTTCAGCTTCAGTGACAACGGCGGGCTCAGCGAAGTGAACGATCAGCACGGTGCCTTCGGTAACCAGCAAGGAGTTGGCCGGCAGGACCAAGTCGGATGCGTGGATGTGCGCGCCAGCGGTGCGGCCTGCAATGTCAACCTCAACCTTGACAGGTACGTGGGTTGCATCAGCGGAGAGGCTGATGGTCATGGTTTCCTGGTTGACAACTACCGAGGCAGCAGCTTCGCCAACGATGACCACGGGAACGTCAACGTCAACCTTCTCGCCCTTCTGGACGGTCAACAGGTCGATGTGCTCAACGATCTGCAGTACGGGATCCTTCTGGACATCCTTCACCAGGGCGAGGTGCTCAACGCCATCAACCGTGACGGTCAACAGGGCGTTGGCGCCGCGGATGGCGCGAACGGTTTCGCGCTCCGGCAGAACGATGTGCAAGGGAGCAACACCGTGGCCGTAGATTACTGCGGGGATCTGCTTGGCGCGGCGGATGCGGCGTGCGGCGCCCTTGCCGAACTCGTTGCGTGCTTCACCGATCAGGTTCAATTCAGTCATGAAAAAAGCTCCTTCATTCTTTAGTGTGGGCGTGGACTAAACAGGTCAACACAATCCACCACACGAATGCAAGGAGCGTAGAAGACCTAGTCGATCACGGACGTGTTGCTTTCGCAAGCGTCCCTCGCCAAGGTTTACTGCATAATCCTACCAGAACGACGCCGTACCACTAACCTCCCGCTGGGCGCAGCCGCTGGCTTTGGCCATGCGCCTCGGTGGAGGCCAGCACCGCGCATACGCAAAGTGTTCTTGGGCTATGCGCAGCCGCAGACTCCCCCGCTGCGCCCGTGTGACAGCTGCGCCGCGGTGGAGGCCAGCGAAGCGCATAGGCAAAGTGCTCTTGGGGCATGCGCCACGGTGGAGGCCAGCGAAGCGCATAGACAAAGCAAAATGGGTCGCATGACAGGCCAGATGGTCACTTTGTTTCCGAGCTGATGGTTGCAAGTGCCTGGCGCACCCAGTCGCAGAGGAGGTCGGGCCGGTGGAGCACCATTTGTGCGCTCACTCGTAGGCACTTCCGGCCCTCGATGACCAGCATGTTGTTCCGCACCAAATCGTCGGCCCACCCGGACGGCGTGTTGTGGTATTTTTCCCCATCAGTTTCTAAGCCAAGCAGGCCTTCTATGAGCAGGTCCAAGTGCCCCACGTTCTTGACGTAGAACTGGCTCTGGACGTTGTAGCCTTGCTGGCGCAAGTAGTACCTGGCCATGGTTTCCACAATGGACATGGACTGTGGATCAAGCATCTCGATGATGGCTCGCCCCTTGGCCCCCGTCCGTCCCGTGAACGCAGCCCGCAGTTGGGGAATGGTGCATTTTTTGAGGACTACCGCCGACTCCAAAACAACCAGCGCTTCCACTTCGGTGCCACACTGGACGCATTGACGCAGGATGTCCATCAGCGTTTGGGGGCCACTGACCCGGTGGACAACACATCCAGGAACTGGCCGTCCATGGGCTGCGGCCACATGTGGCGATTCTGGTGCCTGGATGATCCACAACCCCAGTTGTTCAGCTTTGCTGAAACAGGTCCGCCTCGCCTGGTGCTTGGCAAGCCGAACATCCAGAGGGTCTGCATCTGGCAGTGCCACATAACCGCGGCCAACCCTTCTGATCAATCCCTTGCTCTCCGCCACGCTGATGGCCCAGTCAGTGCAGCCGCTGACCAACAGATCCTTCCGCCGCGCAACTTTGCCCCGCCGAGCAATTTCGGCCACCACCGTGCCGCCATTTAGGTCTTCTTGATGTGCCATGCCCCCATGGTGTCCAAACAGCGTTGGCCGCGGTAGCCCCGGCGTCGTCAATGTGGACAAGGGGCTGCCCAGCATCGATTGTGGATGAGTCAAATCGGCAAATTATGCGCCGCGGCAGGCACCAGCGCTGCGCATCCGCAAAGTGTTCTTGGGCTATGCGCAGCCGTCAAGGCCAGCGCTGCGCCCGTGTGACAGCTGCGCCACGGTGGAGGCCAGCGCGGCGCATACGCAAACGGCCGCCTCCCAAAAAGGAAGCGGCCGTCTGTTGTTAGAGCTAAGTGTTATGCGTTGCCGTCGAACAGGCTGGTCACGGAGCCGTCCTCGAAGACTTCCTTGATGGCGCGTGCCAGCAACGGCGCAATGGAGAGCACCGTCAGTGTTGGGAAACGCTTCTCTTCCGGGATGGGCAGCGTGTTGGTGACAACCACTTCGCGTGCACCACAGTTGGCCAGGCGCTCGGCGGCCGGATCGGAGAAGATGGCGTGCGTTGCGGCGATGATGACATCCTTGGCGCCGGCATCCTTCAGGACGCGAACGGCGCCGGCAATGGTTCCACCCGTGTCGATCATGTCATCGATCAAAACGCAGGTGCGTCCCTCAACCTGCCCCACAACAGTCTTGGAAACGGCCTGGTTGGGCACTGTCAGATCGCGTGACTTGTGCACGAAGGCCAGCGGCGCCCCACCCAGGCGCTCGGCCCACTGCTCAGCCACACGCACACGGCCGGTGTCGGGAGAGACCACAGTGACCTCGTCGTCGCCCACGATGGTGCGGATGTGATCAGCCAGCAACGGAATCGCGAACAAGTGATCAACGGGGCCGTCGAAGAAGCCCTGGATCTGCGCGGTGTGCAGGTCAACGCTCATGATGCGGTCCGCACCGGCAGTCTTGTACAGGTCCGCCACCAGACGTGCCGAGATCGGCTCGCGGCCGCGGCCCTTCTTGTCCTGGCGTGAGTACGGGTAGAACGGCGCCACCACTGTGATGCCGCGGGCGGAGGCGCGCTTCATGGAGTCAACCATGATGAGCTGCTCCATGAGCCAGTTGTTCAACGGGGCCGGGTGGGCCTGGATGATGAACACTTCCTTGCCGCGCACGCTCTCGCCGGAACGGACGTAGATTTCCCCGTTGGCGAAGTCGTAGGCAGACATCGGCAGCAGCTCGGTGCCCAGGCAGCGCGCCACTTCTTCAGCCAGTTCAGGGTGGGCGCGGCCGGAGGCCAGGACCAGTTTCTTGTCGACGTTGTGGCTAAGTTCGCTCATGGGTTCGCTTTCTCGCAATGGTGGGGTAGTTGAGAAGTCTTAGTTGCCGGCATTTTGCGCCGCTTGCGCGGGAATGCTGCCGGGCCGGTTGGCCAGAGTCCAGCCCTCGGCGTTGCGCTGGGGTGCCACGGTCAGGCTCAAGGCACCCGCCGGAACGTCCTTGCGCACAATGGCGCCGGCACCCGTGAAGGCGCCGTCGCCCACAGTCACCGGAGCCACGAACACCGTGTTGGAACCCGTGCGCACACCCGAGCCGATGATGGTGCGGTGCTTGTTTACGCCGTCGAAGTTGGCCGTTATATTGCCGCAGCCAATGTTGGTGTCCTCGCCGATCTCGGCATCCCCGGCATAGCCCAGGTGGCTGAGCTTGGAGCCGCGGCCGATGGTGACGTTCTTGGTTTCGTAGAACGCGCCAATCTTGCCGTCGGCACCCAGCACGGTGCCCGGACGCAGGTAGGTGAAGGGGCCAACGTGGGCGCCCTCGCCGATGATGGCGCCGGAGCCGTGGGTGCGGGCAACTTCCGCCCCTGCCGCGATCTGCACGTCTGTCAGGGTGGAATCGGGACCGACGACGGCGTCGCGCGCCACTGTGGTTTTTCCGTGCAGTTGGGTGCCGGGCAGGATGGTGACGTCTTCGGCGAGCTGCACAGTGGAATCGATCCAGGTGGAGGCGGGGTCAATGATGCTGACGCCTGCACGCATCCAGGCCTCAACGATCCGGCGGTTGTGCTCGGCACCCAGCGCTGAGAGCTGCACGCGGTCGTTGGCGCCTTCAACCTGCCAACGGTCCGTGGTGGAGACTGCGGCGACCCGGCCGCCGTCGGCCCGGGCCAAAGCCAAAACATCCGTCAGGTACATTTCGCCCTGGTTGTTGTCAGTGGTGACGCTCTTCAGCGCCGTGCGCAGGACGGCCGCATTGAAGGCGTAAATGCCTGAGTTGATCTCGCGGATTTCGCGTTCGGCATCCGTGGCGTCCTTGTGCTCGCGAATGCCCAGCACGGTGCCGTCCTCGTGGCGCATGATGCGGCCGTAGCCGGCGGCGTCGTCGAGAACTGCTGTCAAAACGGTGACGGCGTTGTGGTCTGCCGCGTGTGTGGCAACAAGCTCGGCCAGCAGCTCGGTGGTCAGCAGGGGAACATCGCCATAGGTGACAACCACTGTCCCGCTGACTTCTTCACCGGCGTCCAGGGCATCCAGGGCCTGCTGGACTGCGCGGCCGGTGCCGGGGATTTCATCCTGATCCACGATCTGGGCGTCGGCGTCAAGGGCTGCAATGTGACCGGCCACCAGATCGCGCTCGTGGCGGACCACCACAGCGAGCTTGGCGGGGTTCAGGCCCTTGGCTGCTGCCAGGGCGTGGCCCACCATGGAAATCCCGCCGAGGGGATGGAGGATCTTGGGTGTGCGCGACTTCATTCTGGTGCCAGCGCCGGCAGCCAAAACAATGACAGCTGCTGGTGTATCGGTGGGGATGTCTTGGGGGCTCACTAAGTGGCACTCCTGCCCGGACCAGAGTCCGTTTAAAACGTACGCAATGGGAAACTATTCCATGGTACCTGCTCGGGCCTTATGCCAGATCGCGTCCAAAAGTGGTTCCGCCCATAGGATTCGAACCTATACTCCACAGCTCCAAAGGCTGGGGTGCTGCCATTACACCAGGGCGGACCGTGCGCTACATGCTCTCACGTGTTGCTCACGAGAATATAGTGTGCCACGCCCGGGGCATATTTCGCGACTTGAGAGCAACCGTGGCGGGCAAATTTGCGCCGCCACGTGTCAAAGGTCACAGCGCTTTAGGTGCCGGGCGCAGGGTGCTACGACTTCCGCGCACCGTTGTTGACGGATGTGGCGCAGCTTTGAAAGTGGCGCCACATCCGGCACTAACCGCGTGCAGAAGCAATAGTCTTGAGGGCATTGCGGACCCACTGGAGCAACTCCTCGGGGTAATACATGGCCACGGCGGCTTTGAAATGCAGGGTGGGGATGCCTTGGACAGTGAGCACATTGCCTCGCCGCAGATCTTCCTCCCACGCCTTGGGGTCATTGTGGTACTTCTCCCCATCGATTTCCAGCCCCAACACCCCGTCCACCAGTGCGTCAAGGTGCCCCATTCCGCGAATCGCCGCCTGCCCCTGAACATTGTGGCCAGCTTCGAGGAGATGGTACCGGGCGCACGTTTCCGCAATGGACTGGGATTGCGGGTCAATCATGGCCACAATTCTTCGAATGCGGGCGTCCTTCCGCCGAGTAAACACCCGCCGCAGTTGCGCAATTGTGCAGTGTTTCAGCACAACCGCCGATTCGAAGACACACAGTGCTTCCAACTCGGTGCCACACTGTGCACAGTGCCGCAGGAAGTCCCAAAATGACAGTTTTCCCTGCGCCCTGTGCACAACGCAGCCGGGGACGTCCCTGCCATGTGCGGTTGCAACATGCGGGCGCACAGGACGGTGCAGCACCCACAAACCGAGTTGCTCAGCGCGGCTGTAACAGTCCAATGCGCCCTGGTGCGTTGCCAGCAACTCGTCTATGGCGCTCGCTTCCGGTACCGCGAACACTCCGCGACCGATTTTATGGATGGTGCCGGCGGCCAAGGACTTGCCAATGGCCCAATCCGTGATGCCGCGGGCCACCAGGTCCTTGCGCCGCACAGCCCCGCCCAGCTTGGCAATGAGTGACTCCACTGACGGCGGGCTTGGGCTGATCCGTGTGTTCATGGCACCATGGTGGGCCAAAAGGTCGGCTCGCAACAGCCCCGCCGTCGTCAATGTGAATAAGTCAGCCTCCCGAGCAGCTGTGGAGGAACCACCGACTTTGTATGTGCGTGCCGTTGTCGAGGGATGTGGCGCCACTTTGAAAGCTGCGCCACATCCCTGCGTAACGGTGCGCAGGACTAGAAAATTCAGCCGCGGGCTACTCCAGGACGGCCGACGCGTCCAGCCACTCCAGTTCCAGGCCCTCGCGCTCCACGGCAAGCTTGGCCAGCTTCGCTTGGAGGTCGGCCAGGACGTCGTACTCGCCCACGTGCGCAGCCATCTTCTCGTGCAGCTTGGCCTCGGCGGCGGAGTTCTTGCCCAGCTGGCGCTCCAAACGGTTCAGCACCTTGCGGGCATCACGCTTTTCGCCCTCCGTGGGGCCCGACGGCGCAGCGACCGCGGCAGGGCTGCCAGAGGAAGGTGCCAATCCGGCGTTCTCACGCAGTTCCAGGTACTGGTCCACACCTCCCGGCAGGCCGCGCAGCTTGCCGTCGCCCAGGAGTGCCATCTGGTGATCGGTGACGCGCTCCAGCAGGTACCTGTCATGCGAGACCACAACCAGGGTGCCGGGCCAGCCGTCGAGCACATCCTCCACGGCGGCCAGGGTATCGGTGTCCAGGTCATTGGTGGGCTCATCGAGCATGAGCACGTTGGGCTCCCCCACCAGCAGGCGCAACAGCTGCAAACGCCTGCGCTCACCGCCGGAGAGATCCTTGACCATGGTCCACTGCTTGTCCTTGGTGAAGCCGAGCTGCTCCACGAGCTGTCCGGCGGTCATGTCCTTGCCGCCCACCTCGAAGGAACGCTTCTCGCGCTCGATGACCTCAATGACGCGCATGTTCAGGACATCATCGAGCTCCTTGACTTCCTGCGTCAGCACGGCGGTCTTGACAGTGCTTCCGCGCTTGACCTTGCCGGACGACGGCGGGACCTCGCCGTTGAGCAGCTGGAGCAAGGTGGTCTTACCCGCACCATTGACGCCGACCAGGCCAAGCCGCTCCCCCGGAGCCAGGCGCAGGGTGATGTTGTTAAACAGTTCCTTCTCCCCATAGCTCAGGGAGACGTTCTCCAAGTCAATGACGTCCTTGCCCAGGCGGGCCGTGGCCATCTTGGACAGCGCCACAGTGTCGCGCGGCTCCGGAACGTCGGCAATGAGAACGTTGGCGGCCTCAATGCGGAACTTGGGCTTGGCCGTGCGGGCCGGCGCCCCGCGGCGCAGCCAGGCCAGTTCCTTCTTCACCAGTTGCACGCGTTTGGACTCCATGACGGATGCAGAGCGGTCGCGCTCGGCGCGGGCCAGAACATAGGCGGCGTAACCGCCGTCGAACGGGTCAATGATGCCGTCGTGAACTTCCCAGGTGCGGGTACACACTTCATCCAGGAACCAGCGATCGTGGGTGACCACCACGAAAGCGCCTTCGTTGGCCCGCCAGCGCTGCTTGAGGTGCCTGGCCAGCCAGGCCACGCCCTCAACGTCCAGGTGGTTGGTGGGCTCATCGAGCATGATGACGTCGTCATCACCAATGAGCAGCTTGGCCAGGGCCACGCGGCGCTTCTGCCCGCCGGAGAGCGAGTGGATGTTGGCATGCCAGTCCACCTCGCCCACCAGCGCGCCCATGATTTCGCGGATCTTGGGGTTGGAGGCCCACTCGTGATCGGCCGCCTCACCCACAATCGCGAAGCCAACGGTGTCGTCGCCGTCGAGCACGTCGGTCTGATCCAGGTAGCTGACCTGGACGCCGCCGCGCACCGTGACACGGCCGGAATCCGGGCTCTGCCGCCCGGCCAACAGGCGCATCAGCGTGGACTTGCCGTCGCCGTTGCGCCCCACGATGCCAATGCGGTCCCCTTCTTCCAGGCCGACACTGACACCGTCGAGGACGGTTCGGGTGGCGAAGGCGACGCTAAGATTTTCCCCGCCAAGCAAATGAGCCACGTGGTACCACTTTCCTTACAACAATGATTAAGAGGACAAAAAATTTAGGGAATGATTGCGGCGCCGTGCACGGGGCCTTCCACGGCCCACGCCTGGTGGCCGTGCTCCAGCAAGGCGGACGCGAGGTCACCGGCGTCGTCGGCACTGGCCGCGAGGAACGCCAGGGTGGGGCCGGAACCGGACACCAGGGACGCCAGCGCACCGAGCTCGTCCCCCAAGGCCAGCACCTGCGTCAGGGACGGCGCCAAACTTTCCGCCGCGGCTTGGAGATCGTTGCGCAGGTGGGGTGCCAGCGCGTGCGGATCCCCCGCCCGCAAGGCCGCCAAAACCCCGGCCTCAACCTGCTCCGGTTCGCGCACCTCTTGCCCGGCCTCTGTCCGCAGCGCATCGAGAGTGCCATACACAACGGGCGTGGACAGCCCAAAACCTGCCGGCACCAAAACCCAGTGCAGGGGGGTGGGCGCCAAGGCTGCCGTGAGCCTGTCACCAATTCCAAGCCCGACGGCGGCACCCCCCAAAAGCGCGAACGGCACGTCGGCGCCCAGTTCGGAGCCCAGTTGTGAGAGTTCCTCGCGGGACAGGCCGGTATGCCAGAGGGCGTCGCAGGCCACCAGGGTTGCTGCGGCATCCGCCGAGCCGCCACCCATGCCGCCGGCGATGGGGACATGCTTGGTAATTTCTATGTGGACGCCGCTGGGGTTGGCGCTGATGTCCGCCACCAGCAGTGCGGCCTGGACGGCAAGGTTGCCTTTGTCCAGCGGAATATTCGCCAGGTCCGCGGGATTCAACGAGCTTCCCGCACCGATGCTCACCGAAATGTCGGCAGCGTCCGTGCCTGGCTTGGCCGTCACCACGACTTCTTCATAGCGTGAAACAGCCAAGTACGTGCTGGCCACGGAATGGTAGCCGTCCGGCCGGAGCGGTCCCACCTGGAAGAAGGCGTTGATTTTGCCCGGCGCCCGCACCTTCACCCGGCGCGGGTGGGGAGCCCACAAGGGGTCGTTGGCAAAGTAGTCAGCCTCGGACGACTTATTCGGCCCACCTGCCGTGCCGGCAGCCTTGTTGGAGGGATCCATAACTAAACCGTGGCGGAAATCTTGGCTTCGGCAATACGCGCATAGGCGCTCACGTCGATGACTTCGCCGCGGGCACTGGGGTCAACCCCGGCGTGGCGCAGGTACGCCTCAGCCTGCGCGGCACCGCCGGCCCACCCGGCCAGAGCCGCGCGCAAGGTCTTGCGGCGCTGGGCGAAGGCTGCGTCGATGACGGCAAAAACTTCTTCACGGCTGGCGTGAGTCACGGGTGGTTCGCGGCGGGTGAATTCCACCAGGCCGGAGGAGATCTTCGGTGCCGGCCAGAACACGTTCATGCCAATGACGCCGGCCTTGCGCATCTGCGAGTACCAGGCGCCCTTGACCGACGGCACGCCATAGGTCTTGGAGCCGGGGCCGGCCACCATGCGGTCGGCCACCTCATCCTGGACCATGACCAGCCCGTGCTTCAGCGAGGGGAAGTGCTCCAGCAGGTGCAGCACCACAGGCACCGCCACGTTGTACGGCAGGTTGGCCACCAGGGCTGTGGGCTCGGCTGGAAGTTCGGTGACACGCATGGCGTCGGAAAGAACCACGTCCAGGTTTCCCGCCAGTGCGGGGCGGAACGCGGCAACCGTGGAGGGCAGCTTCGCCGCCAGGACCGGATCAATTTCAACGGCCACCACGCGGGCGGCGGCATCCAGCAGGCCCAGGGTCAATGAGCCAAGGCCGGGACCCACCTCCAGGACCGTCTCGTTGGGGTCCACCTTGGCTGCGGCAACGATGCGCCGGATGGTGTTGCCATCAATGACAAAGTTCTGTCCCAGTGTTTTGGTGGGACGGACGCCAATCTCCTCCGCTAGGCGGCGGATCTCGGTGGCACCCAGCAGTGGCTGGGTTGCGGGGCTGGGCTCGGGTGCGGTCACTAAATAATCGTAGCCGCTATTAACGCACTCACTCCCCTGCTGGCATGAAAACCGGCAAGGGAGTGTGTGATTAGAACTGTATTTGGGTGCCCGGCGTCAGCCTGCGGCGTGTGCGCAGCCCCACGGCTGCAGGCCGCGGTCGGCGTAAACCTTGTTGGCGATGTCAATCTGCTGGGCCTTGGTGGCCAGGCTGGCGTTGGGGGCGTACGCTCCGCCGCCGGCACCAATCCAGGTGCCGATGTCGAACTGCAGGCCACCGTAGTAGCCGTTGCCATTGTTGATGGACCAGTTGCCGGTTGACTCACACTGGGCGATGGCATCCCACATGGCTTCGTTGGACATGGCCGGTGCCTTGGCTCCGGTGTTGCTGCCGGCGGTTGCCTCGGCCTTGGGCGCGGGGCGTTCCTTGCTGCCGACAGTGATTTGGGCGGCTACGGGGGCCACAACAATCTTGGACCCGGTCTCGGTGCGGCTGACCACTGCACCGTCAATGGTGACAGTCCGGAAAGTCTTTTCCAAGCTGCCGGCAACGCCTTCGCGGGTGGTCTTCTTCTCATCCTTGAACAGTGTTGCGTCCACTTTTTGCTCGGACTCAAAAGGCACGGCCTCGGTGGCCTTGGCCGTGCCGCTGGTGTTCACCCGGGTCACCTTGACCACCATGTTTTCCACCACCGGGGCCACGCCCGGTACGGAAACCTGATCCGTGGCGGCAACTTTCAGGCCCGCCTCGGACAGCACGGCGGAAACATCCTGCGCCGTGGTGGTCTTGACGGTCTTCTTGCCGTCGGCCACCAGGGTGACCTGCTTGGGAGTGATGATGCTGATGTCACTGGAGTTTGCCAGCAGGGTGTCGGCAGGAACCGACAGGCGCGCATTGGCTTCGATGCCCAATTGGCTGATCAATCCGCTGATCTTGGTGGAGGTGGTGGTGACGGTCTTTTCCGCACCGTCCAGGCTCACGGTAATGTTTTTGGCCGTATTGACGGTGACGACTTCACCGTCGGCAACAGCCTTGTCCAGCTCGGGGCTGACGTGGTCTTCTCCGGTCACGCTCACATTTGCGCCCTTGAGCACATCTGCCACGGACCCGCCGAAGGCTTGAACTGAACTGCTCTGGCCATCCACCACCAGGGTGACTGACTTGCTGGCACCGGCGAAGGTGAACAGTCCGGCCACCAGGGCCACCAGGACGGCAGCTTGGCCGGCAAGCTTCAAAAAGCTCAGTTTGCCGTCGGTTTTGTAGAGAAAATTCACTTGTTCCCGTAACTACTAGAGCACCCGGGCACGGAGAAGTTAGGAAGCAATCCTGAACAGATTTACTCCGCAAACCACCGCGGAGGGCACTGCACAAAATTGTTCTTGCGAACAGGCGCCCCGGATCACGAACAAGGCGTGACTCCGGCAGCATTTGATCCGTTGGCCTTCCCCGACCACGGCTAATAGTTCCCCAGCGTAACCTAATCGTGATCAAGTGGACAAGACTTGATAACGAAAAAGTGAGGAACGGTACAGCCTTAATCAGCCCAGGACCCGTAGACGGCCTCCGTATTTTCACGGATGGAAAGGCTCAGTTCGTTGACGTCCCGGCCCAGAATCTGTCCCATGCTTTGCACCGTGTAGGGCAGCATGTAGCTGGCATTGGGCCGCCCACGGAAGGGGTGCGGCGTCAGGAAGGGGGCGTCCGTCTCTGCCAGGATCAGTGCCGGATCGGCAACCGCAAGCGCCTCGCGAAGATTCTTTGCATTCTTAAACGTCACCGTGCCCGAAAAGGACATGTACCAGCCGTTCTCATTGCAGATCCTTGCCAGTTCGGCGTCCCCGGAGAAGCAGTGAAAAACCAGGCGCGACGGCGCACCCACCTGTGCCAAAATGCTCAAGACGTCCTCATGGGCGTCACGGCAGTGGATTTGCAGCGCCAGGCCGCGCCGCTTGGCCATGTCAAGGTGTTCGCGGAAGGAGTGATGCTGGGCCGCCACACCGTCCTCCCCGGTGCGGAAGTAGTCCAGGCCGGTCTCGCCAATGGCCCTGATCCGGGGGTGCGCGGCCATGGCATCAATCTGCGCCAGCGCATCATCCAGGGCGCCGTCCTTGGCGAGCAAAGGGGCGTCATTGGGGTGGATGGCCACGGCACCCAACAGGCGGGGATCGGCGTCGACCGCCTGCACCGTGAAGCGGGAGGACTCCAGGTCGCAGCCCACCTGCACGGCGCCCGCAATGCCCACAGCCTGCGCCGCGTCGAGGGCTGCACTCAATTCAACGGGCGAGTCGCCAAAGTCAAAGTGGGTGTGATTGTCATAGACAGGCACCTCCAAGGCCATGGGCGCCGGAGCAAAATCGCCCTTGTGCGTGCCGCCACGGGAGGCGGTCTGTTCGGGGCGGTAGGGGCGGGGAATATGGTCAGTGCACATAGCCCACCACTTTACCGTTTGGAGAATTTTGCACGCGGTGGGGCGAAAAGGCGTTCAGGATAGTAGCGTAGGTCACAATAGTGGTGGCGGGGAGCGCATTGGTGATGAATGTTTGAAAGGCGGAGCATGCACGCGCAGGAGACTTTCACGGCGGCCTCGCCGGCACCGCCTGGCAATCCGCCGGCTGCACCGTTTCACGCGCCGCGCGCCATGGACAGCGAGCGCTTTGCCCAGCTGAGCCAGAGCATCATGACAGTCATGAACACCGTCATTGATGGCAAGGAAGAGGCCGTCAAGCTGGCGTTGACTGTGATGCTGGCCGGCGGGCACCTGCTCCTGGAGGACGTGCCCGGGGTGGGCAAGACCCTGCTGGCCAAGGCGCTGGCCCGCACGGTTGATTGCACGGTGAACCGGATCCAGTTCACCCCCGATCTGCTGCCCAGCGACATCACGGGCGTGTCCATTTTCAACCAGTCAACCCAGACGTTCGAATTCCGTCCCGGGGCCATTTTTGCCAATCTGGTCATTGGGGATGAGATCAACAGGGCCTCGGCCAAGACACAGTCGGCACTGCTGGAATCCATGGCGGAGCACCAGGTCAGTGTTGACGGCACCAGCTATACCCTGGAAGAACCGTTCATGGTGATTGCCACCCAGAATCCCATTGAAATGGAGGGCACCTACCCCCTGCCGGAGGCGCAAAGGGACCGTTTCATGGCCCGCATTTCCATGGGCTACCCGGACACCACGGCGGAACTGGCCATGCTGGAAACCCACCAGTCGGTCAATCCCCTGGACTCGGTGCAGCCGGTGGCCTCGGCGCAGCAGGTGGCGGCGATGATCGAGCTGGTCACGGAGATCCACGTATCGGCCGCCGTCAAGGCGTACACGGTGGACATTGGCCAGGCCACCCGGGCACACCCTGACCTGCGCCTGGGCGCCAGCCCGCGGGCGCTGCTGCAGCTATTGCGTGCTGCCAAGGCCGCCTCGGCCCTTGCCGGACGCGGCTTTGTGCTCCCTGACGACATCCATGACCTTGCCCAGCACGTCCTGGCCCACAGGTTGATCGTTGAGCGCAGGGCGGCCAGCCAGGGTGTCACGGCGGCCAGCATCATCACCGACGTGCTGGCGGCCATTGCCGTCCCCGGAATGCCCGACGGGCGTGCCGCAAAGGACGCCCGAAACCGCTAGGAGCCCCAGTGTTTGCGCTACGTCCCTTGCGGCCCCGCGGCTGGTTGTTGGTCATTTTTGGCGTCCTGGCGCTGCTGCTGGCCGCATATTTTGGCCGGCGCGACCTCTTGCTGGTGGCAGTGTTTTGCTTCCTGCTGCCGGTGGCGGCCTGCCTGGGCATTTACGCCATCCGGCCCGGCCTGAGCGTGCAGCGCCGGATCTCCCCGTCCCTGGCCCAGGTGGGTCTGGGCGTCAGCGTGACATTGGAGGTGCGCGGCAGCAATCCAGGCGGGTCGCGGATCCGCTTGGTGGAATCGGTGCCGCCTGGTTTTTACGGCTCCCGGCCCTTCACCTTTCCCCAGCCCGTGGTCCCGCACGGACGGTTGAGCCGCTACCACTATGAGCTGCACCCGCGCCACCGCGGCGTGTTCACCCTCGGCCCGTTGAAGGGGCACTTCACCGACCCGTTTGATGTGGCGTTTGCCCAGCGAACCCTCGGCACCGGGGACCGTCTCACGGTTGCCCCGGCGGCCGTGGAGCTACCGGCCATTTCGCTGGGAGATTCACGCGGCAATGACGGCTCCCAGGTGAGCCGCTCCCCTGCCCATGCCAGCCACGACGACGCCATGGCCCGTGAATACCGTCAGGGGGATCCGCTGCGCCGGGTGCACTGGCCCGTCACAGCCAGGGCCGGCAAGCTCATGGTCCGCGCCGAAGAGGCTGTCACCACACCCGAGGCCGCCCTGATCCTCGACCAGCGCCCGGGCGCATACGGCCCGGTGCTGGCGGCCAACCCCGGCGAGGCCGACTCGTCAGGCTCCTTGCGGACCACGGCACTTTTTGAAACGGCCGTGGTGGCAGCCGTCTCCGTGGCCGCCCACCTGCTGGAGCGCGGGTACACCATGCGCATCCTCGACCAGCTGGGCCAGCCTGCCTTCAACGCCTCACCGTCCGCGGCCAACCCGGAGCAGGAGGACTTTGCCGGGCCCACAGCCGCCCTTGAGGTCTCGGCCGCCCTGGCCGCCCTCGAACTGGCCGGGGCCCAACCCGCGCCGCTGCCCCACCGCGAACCCTTCGCCGAGCCGCTCGCCCACAAATTGCTGCAGTCCCGGCGCCGTGGCCCGCTCGTTGCCATCACGGGCACGCTCAGCGCCCAGGAGGCCCTGCTGCTCGCAGGCGCGTCCGAACAGTCGGCCGGCGCCTACGCCCTGGTGCTCTGCCGGGACAGGGCCGACGCCGCCGAAGCCCTGGAAATCCTGCACCGAGCGGGTTGGCAGGCCGCCGCCCTGACCCACAACTCCCCCATGGCAGATGCCTGGGCCCAGCTGGAATCAACCCCAACGCATTTGGGCGGTGGGCGATGAGCCGTGTGGAGAGTGGCAGGGCAACACCCGGGCACGACGCCGGCCAGACAGGCCCCAGCGCGCCGGCACCCAGGCGCCTGGGCACGCCCCAGACGGGGCCGGCGCGCTGGGTTTTGGCGTTCGCTGTCTTTGCCGCCGTCATGGGGACCTCACTGAGCTTGCGCGGGTTGGTGGTGGATTTCAGCTGGTTCCCGCCGGCGGCACTGGTGGTGGCGTGTACCCTGTTTTTCCCCGCCTTGTTGCGCCGCTACCTGCCGCTGAGTCCCTTCGCACCAGTGGGGGCGTTGCTGGGTTGGTTCCTGGGACTGACACTGGTGTTCTTTCCCGGAACGGCACTGCTGGGGTTTTTGCCCACCCCCGCCACGGTGGGCGCAGCCCTGGAACTGGCCTCACGCGCGTCGACCTTGATCATGACCAACACGGCACCTGTTCCGTCGGCGCCGGCCATTTTCTTCCTGATCTGCGCGGGGCTGGGTTTTGCCGCGCTGCTCATTGACACGGTTGCCATCACCGTGGCCATGCCCGCGGCCAGCGCCCTGGGGCTGGTACTGATCATGCTACCGGCGGCGCTGACCACTAGGGCGGGCGTTGGCACCCTTGGCTTTGTGGCAGCCGGGGCCGGTTTCCTGCTGGTCCTGGGCTGTTGCAACTGGTACGCCCCCGAAGGAAAAATCCGCTCGGGCAGCATTGTGCAGCCCACCGGGATCCTGTCCCGGGCCATGGCCTTGGGCGCGGCCGTGATGCTGCTGACAGCCCTGCTGCCGGCCGCCATCCCGGGCTTCACCCAGGGCTCGTTCCCGCAAGGCTCGCGGCTCAACGGACCCTCTGGTGTTTCCGAACTCGATCCGATGATCTCCCTCGGGGCGAATCTGCGCCAGCAGTCCAATCAGGTGGCACTTTCTTATTTGAGCAACACCTCCAGTGCCCAATACTTGCGCCTGAGCACCCTGGAAGACTTCACCGGCAAGACCTGGCAGCCGGCACCAGTTGACCGCAGCCTCCCACCGGGACTGACCCAGCTGGCCCCCGCACCCAGTGCCGCGGACTCGGTGCCCTCCACCGAAACTCTGACTGTCCTTTCCACCCCCAGCCTTGCCAGCGAATGGCTGCCGGCCCCGCTCTCCGCGACGGAGGTGACGGGCCTCAACGGCAGCTGGTTGTGGGATCCCGCCCGGCAAACCATCAGGAGCAGCACCTCCAGCACAGCCGGGCAGCGTTACACAGTGCGCAGCAAGACGCCGCAGCTGACCCGGTCGGTGCTCGCCACCGCCACGGCAGCACCACGCCCCGAACTGGACCCCATTTTTACTTCGCTGCCACCGAACGTGCCGGCCATCGTTGGCACCACGGCCAGGAACGTGGCAGGACAGCAGCCCACCCCCTACGCCCAGGCAGTGGCGCTGCAGGATTATCTGCGCTCCGGCGCCTTCACCTACAGCCTGGACACCCCCGTCCAGGACGGCTACGACGGTTCCGGCATGGACGTGCTGGCCAAGTTCCTAGACGTCAAAAGCGGTTACTGCATTCACTTCTCCGCCGCCATGGCCGTCATGGCCCGTGAGCTGGGCATCCCCTCACGCATTGCCGTGGGCTACGCTCCGGGCAGTTCCACCTCAGCGCGCGGCGAGCTGGAGGGCCAGGCCCTGAACGGTTTCCAGGCCACAGGGCGGGACGCGCATGCGTGGACCGAACTGTACTTCCAGGGCTTGGGCTGGGTTCCCTTCGAGCCAACCCCTTCACGCGGCCTGGTGCCCGACTACACCCGAGACACCACCGCAGCAACCCCGCAAGCCAGCGCCGGACCCACAGCTGCCACCTCGGCGGACCCAACGTCCACTGACACCGCAACAGCTACTGCCACCGCCGCGGTGGCGGGAGGGGCATCCTCGGGATCCAACCGCGGGACGCTGGTGACTGGTGTTTCCGTGGCAGTCCTGCTGTTGCTGGCCACGCCCGCGCTGGCCCGGATGCTGGTTCGACGCCGGCGCCTGGGCCAGGTGGGCGGCTCACGGGGTTCGGGTCTGGGCATTGGTGGCTTGGATGGCAGGGGCGCTGCGCTTGTGGCGTGGCGTGAATTGGTGGCGACGGCCGTGGACTACGGCTACGACTACGACCCCGCCCTGACCCCGGCCCGCCATGCCGAAAGGATCTCCCGGCTGCTGGGGCGCAGCAACCCGGCCGGTTTGGCCCTGGTGTTGCGCTCCTACGAACAGGCCGCGTACGGCAAGGCAGGCAGTAGCGCCGAGCCGGGCAATGAGGAGCTGGCCGCTGCCCTGCAGACGCTGATTGTTCGTCTGAAAACCGCTGCGACCCCGTGGCAACGGTTGCGGGCAACGCTCCTGCCGCCGTCGTTCCTCACCCGCCCCTAACCTTAAAATGCCAACTGACCCGCAGAAAACGGCGAAAATACACGGTTTTACCGTGATTTTCGCCGTTTTCTGCGGGTCAGTTGGCGGGGGTGGGGTTAGGCGTTGTTCGGGTTCGGGAAGCCGATGTACTGGGTGTACTGGTATTCCTCGATGCCCTCCAGGCTGCCTTCACGGCCCAGGCCGGACTGCTTCACGCCGCCAAACGGGGCAGCCGCGTTGGAGATGACGCCGGCGTTCAGGCCCATCATGCCCGTCTCGATCCGGTTGGCCATGCGCAGGCCGCGGTTGTGGTCCTTGGTGAACATATAAGCCACCAGGCCGTATTCGGTGTCGTTGGCCAGGGCTACGGCTTCGTCCTCGTTCTTGAACGTGACGATGGGGGCCACCGGGCCAAAGATCTCCTCGCTGAGGATGCGTGAGCCGGGCTCAACCCCCTGCAGGACTGTGGGCTGGTAGAAGTAGCCGGGGCCTTCGGCGTGGGCGCCGCCGGTGATGGCACGGGCGCCGTCGGCCAGGGCGTCGGTCACCAGGGAGTGAACCTTGTCGCGGCTCTTGGCATCGATCAACGGGCCCAGCTTGGTGGCCGGATCGGTGCCGCGGCCGGTGGTCATGGCACCCATCTTGGCAGCGAACTTGGTGGCGAATTCGTCGGCGACGGATTCGTGCACCAGGAAGCGGTTCGCGGCTGTGCAAGCTTCGCCCATGTTCCGCAACTTGGCGGCCATGGCACCGTCCACGGCTGCATCGATGTCAGCGTCCTCGAAGACCAGGAACGGGGCGTTGCCGCCAAGCTCCATGGAGGTGCGCAGCACGTTGGTGGAGGCATCGGCCAGCAGGCGGCGGCCCACAGGTGTGGAACCCGTGAAGGAAAGCTTGCGCAGGCGGGTGTCCTGGATCAGCGGTCCGGTGACGTCGCCGGCCTTGGTGGTGGAAACCACGTTCAGCACGCCTGCCGGCAGACCGGCCTCCATCATGACCTGAGCGAACAGGTGGCTCGTGAGGGGTGTCAGGTTGGCCGGCTTGAGCACCATGGTGCAACCCGCCGCGATGGCCGGGGCAATCTTGCGGGTTGCCATGGCCAGCGGGAAGTTCCAGGGGGTGATCAGCAGGCAGGGGCCAACCGGCTTCTTCTGCACCAGGATCTGGGCAGTACCTTCCGGGTTGGTTGAGTAGCGGCCAAAGGAGCGGACAGCTTCCTCGGAGAACCAGCGCAGGAATTCAGCACCGTAGGCCACTTCGCCACGGGCTTCAGCCAGCGGCTTGCCCATTTCCAGTGTCATGAGCAGGGCAAAGTCCTCGGCGCGGGCCGTGACCAGCTCGAAGCCGCGGCGCAGGATCTCGGCGCGGACGCGAGGTGCCGTGGCGGCCCATTCCTCCTGGACGGCGACGGCGGCGTCCAGGGCTGCGGCGCCGTCTTCGGCCCCGGCGTCGGCAATCTCAAGAAGAACGTTTCCGGTGGAGGGGTCCTCAACCTTGAACGTCTTCCCCGAGGCTGAACTGCGCCATTGACCATTGATCAGCAGTCCTGTGGGAACGCTTGCCAGCAAAGCACTTTCGCGCTCAGTAAGTTCGGTGGCAGCTGTCACGGTCATGATGACTCCTTAGTTGCTTGGACGACTGTATCGAGGGCCGATGTGTCGTGTGCTTTTGCATGGCCTCCGACGCTTGGCCGGGCCGGATTCATTCCGGCTCGGCGCAGGCAATGCAGCGGTCCACTGTGCTTTAGTTCACGGTAGTTCTCAGCTGATAAAAGTGTCTACGCATGTACGCACTACCAACAGTGCATTCGCTGTGCATTTGTACAACAGAAGGGCAGCGCCGGGTTGGGAACCTAAGAAATTATGCGCAAAACCCGCCCCGGGTTCAACGCATGAGTGTCTATGCGCGGAACTCGGCACAGGTTCGGTGCATAAATTCAGGATCAGCCGCGGGCGGCGAGCACGGCGCTGTACAGTTCACGCTTGCTGACGTGGACGTCGTGCGCAATGACGGCCACGGCCTCCTTCATGCGCATGCCCTGGGACATGAGCTCATTGACGGCAGCAACATGGTCCTCGGGGGTGCCGGGAGCCTTGTCCGGGGAACCGGCCACCACAATGGCGATCTCGCCGCGGATCTGGGTTGTCTCGGCCCACTCCAACAGTCCGGACAGCGGTTTGCGGACTACTTCCTCGTACGTCTTGGTCAGCTCGCGGCACACGGCGCCGGCCCGGGCGGGGCCAAAGGCAGTGTGCAGGGCGCGCAGCATGGCTTCGAGGCGGTGCGGGGCCTCAAAGAACACCATGGTTCGCTTTTCCACGGCAAGGTCATGCAGGCGGCTGGCGCGTTCGCCGGACTTGCGCGGCAGGAAACCCTCAAAGCAGAACCTGTCCGTGGGTAGCCCCGACAACGCCAATGCTGTCAGCACGGCCGAAGGCCCGGGCGCCGCGGTCACGCGAACGCCGGCCTCAACGGCTGCGGCCACCAGGCGGAAGCCGGGGTCGGAGACGGAGGGCATACCGGCGTCGGTCACCATGAGGAGCACCTTGCCGGACTGGACCTGGGTGAGCAGTTCGGCGGTCTTGGTGGCCTCGTTGTGCTCGTGGTAGCTGATGACCTGCCCACCCACCTTGACGTTGAGGCTGGTGACCAGGCGGTGCAGTCGGCGGGTGTCCTCGGCCGCAACAATGTCCGCAGCCCCCAACCAGGCGATCAGGCGGGCAGAGGCGTCGCCCATGTTTCCAATGGGCGTTGCAGCCAAAATAATGTAGCCCTCCCCCTCACGCACGGGAGGCGCCATGGACGTGTCAAGGGCTTCCTCGGCCAAGGGGGCGCCGTCTTCGTCAATATCTACTGCTTCTGCATCTTCGTTGCCGGCGTTTTGGCCAAAGTCATCTTCCATGACACCAGCGTAGTGCGCCACAGCATCAGCGGCCCACTTGGGTAGCATTGGCAGGGTGCAATCCCAAGCTATGGATACCGCCCCGGCGGCCCCGGACCTCCCTGCCCACGATGAGCCGCCCGCGCCGAACCCCGGCGACGGCGGGGCCCCGGCCGAGCCCGTAAAGGCGCCCTCGGCTGACCCCGTCAAAGGCTGGCTGCGTGATCCGGCACGCGCGTTCACGGAATCAAGTTTGCGGGCAAGGCTTCTGGGAGCACGCCGGCCAGCCGCTCCGGTCAATGTGCGCCTCTGGTTTTGGCTGGCACCGGCACTGACCGCCGTGGTTGCCGGCCTGTTGCGGTTCATCCGCCTGGGCCAGCCGCCGTCGCTGGTCTTTGATGAGACCTACTACATCAAGGATGCCTACAGCTATTTGCAGAGCGGCTATGAGCGCAATTGGGCGGAGAAGGCCAACGACCTCTTCAACCAGGGCATCTTCACTAGCTTGGAAAACACGGCCGAGTATGTGGTGCACCCGCCGGTGGGCAAGTGGATGATCGCCTTCGGCATGTGGATTTTTGGCCCCGACAGCACCTTCGGCTGGCGGTTCACGGCCGCCCTGGTGGGCACGCTTTCGGTGTTCCTGATCGCCCTGATCGCCCAGAAAATGTTCGGCTCAACCATTTTGGGCGCCATGGCCGGGCTCCTGTTTGCTGTTGACGGCCACGCCATTGTGCAGTCGCGGACCTCGCTGCTGGATATTTTTGTCATGTTCTTTGCCCTGCTGGCCTTTGGCGCGGTCATCATGGACAGGGATGATGGACGACGCCGGCTGGCGGCAAGGCTCGCAGCCCTCGCCGGCCCCGATGGCCGGGTTCCGGCCAAGGAACTGCTGTACGGGCCCTGGCTGGGGATCCGCTGGTGGCGCCTGGCCGCGGGCATTGCGCTGGGCCTGTGCATCGGCACCAAATGGTCCGGCCTGTTCTTCCTGGCCGCCTTTGGCCTGATGAGCGTCATCTGGGACATGAACGCCCGCCGCATTGCCGGCATCAAGTACTGGATCCTGGGCGCCGTCTGGAAGGACGGGATCGTGGCGTTCGTCAGCATGGTTCCGGTTGCTGCCCTGACGTACCTTGCCACCTGGACCGGCTGGTTTCTGTCCAAGGACGCGTACGACAGAAACTGGGGGGCTGAGAATCCTTCCAGCACTTGGGGCTGGATCCCGGACTCCCTGCGCTCCCTGTGGCATTATCACTCCACGGCGTACAACTTCCATACCGGTTTGGGGTCCGACCACCCGTACAAGTCCAACGCCTGGTCCTGGCTGGTCATGGGCCGGCCCACCTCCTTCTACGTGCAGAACTACGAGGCAGGCCAGGCCGGCTGCGCCGCGGAGAAGTGCACGGCCGCCATCACCAGCGTGGGCAACCCGCTCATCTGGTGGGGCGGCACCCTGGCCATCCTGTTCCTGATTGGCTACTGGATTGCCAAGCGCGACTGGCGTGCCGGTGCCATTCTGGCCGGTTTTGCCGCCGGCTTCCTGCCGTGGATCTTCTACCCCACCCGCACCATCTTCTTCTTCTACGCGATCGCCTACGAGCCCTTCATCATCCTGGCCATGGTGCTGGTCCTGGGGCTGATCCTGGGCAAGGTGGGCGATCCGCCGTGGCGCCGTCAGCAAGGGGCCGTGATTGTGGGGATCTTCCTGGCCCTGGTGGTTGCGGTCAGCGCCTACTTCTACCCGCTCTGGGCCGGGGAAATCATCTCCCAGGACTATTGGCGCCAACATATGTGGCTCCCCAGCTGGATCTAATCCCCACGCCCTCCCCAACCTCGCAAGCTCGGCCGGGGCCCCTCGGGCGCGTGGGCCCATCCACCGCCCCCCTAGCCTCGCAAGCTCGGCCGGGGCCCCTCGGGCGCGTGGGCCCATCCACCGCCTTTAAAGTACGACGGCGCCCAAGCCGGGCGCCGTCGTACTTTCGTTTTAATGCCCCACGCTGGCTCAGGCTGCGCGGCGCCCCGGCCGTTGTGCGGCCGCCACGGCTTGGCGGCGGTCCTTGGTGGGCCAGGTGAAGGCCAGCGTCAGGGAGGAAACAATGAGCACAAACGCGCCGATGAAGATGCCCGAATCCATCCAGAACTGGCTGGGGAAGAGCCTGATCAGGGTGTCGTCGGTGTAGAACGTCCAGGTCCCGTCGGCAAAGAAGATCTTGTGGAATTCGGTGAAGAACGCTTCCCAGCCCGTTACGGCAAAGATGCCCAGGCCCACAATGAGCGCAAGGGTGGCGATGGAGCCGGCAAACAGGGCCCTGCGGATCCCGCCGAAGCTCCTCTTGGCCAGGTAGATCATGCCGATTGCCATGACGATAGCCAGGACAAGCCCCACCAAAAACGCCATGACGATGACGCCCTTGACGTCCGCCATGTGGCCAACCTCCCGGGCTAGGAACAGCGGATCGCCGTTGGGCTGCACCAGATCGCCCAGGTACCGCGGCGGGGCAAAGTTCAACAGGTAGTCCACCGTGTGGGAGCCGTAGGTGGTCCTGTCCTCGGTGCTGAAGCCAAAGGAATCGGCGGGAAAGCCGGGGCGGTGGTATTCGACCCATAGGAACACCGATGTTGTGACCAGGCGGATGGAGAGCACCAGCAGGACAATGGGGTAGAACGCGGCAATCAGCACCTGGAACACGCGGGTCAGCACAGGCTTGGTGTTGGCCGCCTTCTCCCGGGCTGCCTGGCGCTTGGCCACTTCTTCCGCGGGCGGGCGCATCTGGATCATGGTGGTGGGGCTCGCCTCAACGTGCACGCCGGAGCTGTCCGCCGCAGGCTGGCTGTCGCCTGTGCCAGCCGGTGCTGCGTTGTCCAGTTCAGCGGCGATTTCCTCATCACTGGGCAGTTGGGGGAACCTGCCGGCAGGGCGCATGGGTTCGTTGTCCTCACCGGCGGCACCGGCTTCGAGCTTGATCCTGGCGGCGGAGGGTCCCGGACCGGCAGCCAGGCGGCGTGCGCCGGCCCGCTCGGGCGCGACACTTTTTTCCACTACGACGGCGTCCCGGTGGGGGTCCGCTGTCTTCCGCAACGGGGGCTGGCCCACAGCAGGGCTCTTGGCTGAGTCTGGGTGCTCTGGATTCTCGCTCACAAGACGAAAGAATACCGGCACGCCAGCATGGGCCGGGACTGCCACCCCGTGCCGATGCCAAACTGTCACCGGATCCTTAGGCTCCGTCCCCGCTGCGTCAATCCTGCGCTGGCGGGAGGCTGTTGCCGAACAGGGGCGCGGCCAGGGGCCGTTTCGGTTCAAAGCCCAGGCTGGGTGACTGTCGCTTGATGCCGCGCAGCACCCAGGGCACCAGGTATTCCCGTGCCCACAGAATGTCGTCAGTACGTGCCTCGCGCCAGCTCTTCTCGGGAAGCGGTTTTGGCGAGAGCGGCAGCAGCGAGTGCCGCACATTCAGGGTGTCCAGCACCATGATGGCCACCGCGTGGTGGCCCATGGCGGAGGGATGCAGCCTGTCCTTGCTCCACATGCGGGTGTCGTGCAGCTCGGTCATGGCCCACAGATCGGCAACCACGGCGTCGTGCCGGTCCGCGATGGTGCGCAGGTTCTCATTGTAGATGGCTATTTTGGTGCGAAACTGGCCCAGCACAGTGGACTTGCCCGAGTCTGGACCCACAAAGAGCACCACGCCGATGCCCTGGCCGCGCAGAACTTCCACAGCAGCTTCCATGATGCCGGCGAGTTTGTCCGGATCGGCGCCAGGGTGCAAGAGGTCGTTGCCGCCAGCCTGGAGGGAGACAAGGTCGGGGGCAAGGCGTACGGCCTGGCCAAGCTGAGTGTCCACCACCTGATGCAGCACCTGCCCGCGGACTGCCAGATTGGCATAGGCAAAGTCAGGCACCCCCACGCTGAGCTCCTCGGCCACCCGGTCCGCCCAGCCGCGGTAGCCGTCCGGGCTGCTGGGCTCCGGATCATCAATACCCTCACTGAACGAGTCCCCCATGGCCACGAACCGGCGCCAAGGGTGGGGCGGCTCGGCCTGCTCCGTTGAGGCCTGCTCCGTCACGGACTTCAGCGGCAGGGCATACGGCACGCCGTCCAGCCGGTTGCCGCGTTGCAAGTCCATACCCCCATAGTGCACCCATGACAGCGAATTGGCACGCGGTGAATTGGTGCGGCGCCAACTCACGGCGCCAATTCGCGCAGGCCCTTCGCGGGCAGCCAGCGCCGCACAGGCGCCTCCCTGTTGCGAAGCGGAAGTCTAGACTGAGCGGACGGAGGCTCCGGCGTCGTCCTCGGAAAGATCGCCCGACTCCCCCGCCAGCACGGCCCTGCGCCCTAAGATCAGGGTGTACGCCCAGTAGGCGGCGAGCACCAGGGCGCCGATGCTGATCTTGGCCCATACGGGCAGCGGGCTGGGGGTGACAAACGCTTCCACCAGTCCCGAGACAAACAGCACCAGCACCAGACCCACGGCGACCGTGATGAGGGAGCGGCCCTCGGCGGCCAGCGAGTCCAGCCGGGTGCGCGGGCCGGGGCTGACCCAGGACCAGAAGATGCGCAGGCCGGCGGCGGCGGCAATGAAGATGGCTGAGAGCTCCATGAGCCCGTGCGGGAGGATGTAGCTGAAGAAGACGTCGCCGCGGTCGTAGGCGAACATGACACCGGCGGTCATGCCAACGTTTTGGGCGTTCATGAAGATTTGGTAGGGGATGAAGACTCCCGTGACGCCGAACGCCACGCATTGGGCGGCGATCCAGGCGTTGTTGGTCCAGACGGCGCCGGCAAAGGACGCTGCAGGGTTTTCCGAGTAGTAGTTCACGAAGTCGTGGTCCACCAGTTGCTGCAATTGGCCGTCACTGCCCATGGCCGCCAATACGCCTGGGTTCCCCGCCGTCCACACGGCAAAGAGGGACGCGATGGCCACGAAGACGGCGCCAATGATGACTGTCAGCCAGCGCAGGCGGTAAAACGCTGCGGGCAGGGAAACCACAAAGAACTGGGCGGTGTCCACAAAAATGTTGGATCTGGCCCCCGTGAAGCGTGTGCGGGCCTGGGCCAGAATGGCCGACAACGACGCGGAGAGGGCGCTCTCCGCCGTGACCGAGCGGATCAGCGAGAGTTGTGCGGACACGCTTTGGTACAGCTCCAGCAGCTCGTCCGCCTCCGCCCCGCTCAGGCGCCGTTTCCGGGCAAGGGACTTCAACCGCTCCCATTGCGGGCGGTGCACGGCAGTAAAGGCATCCATGTCCATTGTGCCCAAGCATATAGGCCCCGCCGGGCGCAGTGAGGCATTGGCGGCGCCCCGGTGCGGGGTGGCTAGACTGTTCCCATGTCCGCGATCATCACCGGCGAAGCCGTTGTCCTTGAGCTGCGCCCCGCGTCTTTTGCCGCCCGCTCGGTGGGCACCGCCATCGATGTCCTGGCCACGCTGGTTGTGGCCGTGGGCCTTTTCCTGCTGCTGGGAGCCCTGCCGTTCACCCTTGATCCGGCAGCCTCGCGGGCCATTATCCTGCTGACGCTGGTCACGCTCTTTGTGATCGTCCCCATCACGGTGGAGACGCTGACTCGCGGGAAATCGCTGGGGAAGCTGGTTATGGGCTTGCGCATAGTGCGCGACGACGGCGGCTCCATCCGCTTCAGGCAAGCCTTGATTCGTGGGATCCTGGCGGTGCTGGAGATCTATATGACCTTGGGTTCCGTGGCGTGCCTGGTTTCCTTGTTCAACAGTAAGTCCAAGCGCCTAGGTGACATGCTTGCTGGCACCTATGCGATTAGGGACCGCGCCCCAGAGCCCAAGCCGTTGCAGGTTTTTGTGG
The DNA here is from genome assembly GCF_054510895.1 of Arthrobacter sp. HLT1-20. Taxonomy (NCBI): domain Bacteria; kingdom Bacillati; phylum Actinomycetota; class Actinomycetes; order Micrococcales; family Micrococcaceae; genus Arthrobacter; species Arthrobacter sp. HLT1-20. The sequence goes on from NZ_JBTNDR010000012.1 coordinate 84,490, forward strand.
CCCCGCCCCTGGCTCAGTGGGCCGCGGTGGCGGACATTGGCCGACTGCCGGACCCCTTGGCCCGGCGAATATCCCTGTTCCTGCGCCAGGGTGGCGCGATGGCGGCCGACTCTCGCTTTTCCCTGGCGGTGGAACTTGCCAGCGAGGCCAGTCACTACGTGGCGCCGCTGCCGGCGCCGGGCACTCCCCCTGACGTATTCCTGGCCGCCCTCATTGCCGAGCGCAGGGACCGCGAGTTTGAACGCATGAGTGCTGCAGCTCAGCGGGCCGCACAGGTGCGGGGGCAGCTGCAACGTTTTGGGGCGGGCGGCAAGCAGACTGACTGAGCAGTGCCATCGGCTGTCCGTCAGCCGGCGGGACACTGCCAGGTGCTATTCGGCGTCCGGCTCATCCTGAATGGTAGAGCGGTCAATGTAGGCGTCAAGTGCCGCCTGCGGCACTCTGTACAGGCGGCCAAAGCGGACGGCTTCAATTTCGTGGGTCTGCACTAATCGGTACACAGTCATCTTTGAGACGCGCAGTTGTTGAGCCACTTCATCAATGGTGAGGTAGTTCGATGATGATGGTTTGGGGGTTGACATCGAACTCATCCTTTCAGTCTCGGTGGTGCATGAGCGTGGGCTGCGGCGGGATCACCACAAGGCTCCTTGTCTCTCTAACCTCCAACGCTGATGAACTGCACATTAGTTCCCCAATCACCATAGGCGCAACAATTTATTTTTAACGTCTGACGTCTTGCCGAGCTTGATATTTATCATTGCATAAATCTTAAGTAAAAATTAGGGATAAATTCCTTGACTGTCAACCTATTTTTGTCCTAACCCAGAATGGGCGTAAGAATGCCCACCATTGCGGCCAGCACTCCCCTAATACTTTCTAGGATGGCGTACGAGCTTGCAGCCGGTTTGGCCATCGCTTTGCGACCGCGGCCTGGCGCTGAGTGCCCTGCACCGGATACTGCTGGCGCCCCGTCACCCTCGGCGGACGGCACGATTCCGGCCAGGATTGGTCCGCGGATGGCCGGATCGGCCGTGGTGTCCGAGACTTTTTCCAATCTTGGCAAATATTTTTCCCCGCGGATCCGCCATGCGTGGCCTCAAGCACCCGGTATCGCACGGCACTACTTGGTTTGTACTCGGGAGACCTCTCCGTGGGACTGATGGTACTGGATAGGTTCCCTGGGCTTGCTGTTTGTTCTGTGACTTTTGGTGCTCCTGTGATGGCCGGATTTGCAGGTCAAAATGGCCCCTTTGCGCTCAGGTCCGCCTCGTATCCACGTGCTCTTGAGGGCTTTGAGAGCGGCCCGCAGATACAGTGCACTGTGAAGCTAGTAAGGATTACCTAATCGGCGAAACTGAGTAATCAAACAAGTAGTAAGTAGCATTAAAAACAAGTGGTGAAATGCCAAACTGCGATAAAGCGAGTGTTGACCAACCATTGAACAACTCTGTATTCATTAGGTATCGAACTTCCAAGACCGCCTAACTGGGGGGCAGCGGAAATGTCGACATGTACTTATTGACAAGTACATAGCTTGGGAAAATTCAAAAGAATGCTTTTCAACTATTTCTAGGAGTACGCCATGTTGAAGTTCTTCGTTACCATGCAGACCCTGTTCATCGCCGGCACCGACCGCCTCAAGGGCGACAACGAGAAGGGTGCAACCGCCGTTGAGTACGGCATCATGGTGGCCCTCATCGCAGCCGTCATCGTCGTCGTCGTTGGCTTCGTCGGACAGGACGTCCTCCGAGCCTTCCAGACGGTCGATGGCGCTCTTCCGTGACCCCTGTTCCTCCGTGAATCCTGCCAAGCAGGCCTCAGCTGGCGGCCTTGGTTTCTGACCAAGGCCGCCAACTCCATTAATTGCACAAGTTTTCTTGACCACCCCTGGGGGAGCGTCGCATGAAAAACAAAGACAGCGAACGCGGTGCAGCAGCCGTCGAAGCAGCATTCATTTTGCCGGTCCTGCTGCTGCTACTCATGGGAATCATGGAATTTGGTTTCCTGTTCAACCAGCAGATCTCCGCCACCAATGCTGCGCGGGAGGGTGCCAGGAACGCAGCCATCCACTACGCGGACCCCGGCTATCCTGCCAGCGTCGCGACAGCGGCCACCGCTGCGGCACCCACACTCAATTTCGCCGGATCGCCGGCCATCAGCTACAGCTCAGGATCCGCCTGCGGTGCAGGGGTCAAGGTCACAGTCACAGTCACAGTCCAGCCGGGGTCCGCCCGTGGCTGGCTCATTGGTTTCATCCCGGGCAACGCGCCAGCCATTTACGGAGTAGGGGTCATGCAATGCGGCGGATAACTAGAGGCACCAAAACCGGCGGAACGCAGAATGAGCGGGGGGCAACGGCTGTCGTCACGGCCATCCTGATGGTGGTGCTGCTGGGCTTTGCCGCCATCTCCATCGACGTTGGGCTGCTGTACGCCAACCGGGCACAGTTGCAAAATGGCGCCGACGCCGCAGCCCTGGCCATTGCCAACAACTGTGCCAAGGGAAGCTGCGTGCAGGCTGCCAATGAAGGTATTGCCGCAGACCTGGCAAAAGTGAACTCCAATGACAAGTTGGCCAAGTTCAAGAGCGTCACCCGGCCCACAAGCAATAGCGTGACGGTTGTGGTCAGCAAGGATGCCGCCGGCGGCAACCCTGTGCAACTCGTCTTTGCGAACATCTTTGGCCAAAGCCAGTCGGATGTCAGCGCCGCCGCCACTGCGGCCTGGGGGCCACCAAAATCCGGCACCACGCTGCCCTGGACCTTTGGCAAGTGTGTCTTTGACCAAAGCCTGACCGCCGCACAAAAAACAGAGCTCGCGTCAACAGGAAATTTCACCGGCAATCCAAGCGACGCCCACATCTTGCTTCGCTCAGATACCAACGCCAACTATCCCGGCTGCACGGCCGCGCTTGGCTATGCAACAGGCGGCTTTGGATGGCTTGACCTTGAGGGCGGCAAATGCGAAGCCACCATCGATGTTGGCACCGGAGAGGCCGGCAGCAAGCCTGGAAACAGCATCGACAATCTCTGCAAGCCGCTGTTGGACGGCATGCTTGACGAGCCAGTCCTGATCCCCATCTTCTCCGCATCAAGTGACCAGGGCGGCCAACATGCCAAGTACACAATCTACGGATTCGCAGCGTTTCAGGTGACCGGGTGGAAGTTCAATCCGATGACCCATGCCGATCCAGCGGCACCGGCCTGCTCCGGCAATTGCAGGGGCTTCATGGGCTACTTCACCCGATTTGTTTCACTCGAGGAAGGCCTAACGGTGGGAACCGGGCCAAACCTTGGTGGATCCATATACCGACTCACCGACTAGATCTAAGGAGCAAGAAGTGAAAACACGCCTACTGGGGGGCGTTGTCGCACTGGTGCTAGCCATTGTGGGCGCAATCCTCCTCTCCTCATACGTTCAAGCAGCCGACAAACGTGCCCAAGCTGGCATGGAGCCGGTGGATGTACTCGTTGTCCAACAGCCAATCGCAGCTGGCACCACCGTCGATGACCTCAAGTCATTGGTGACGTTGCAATCGTTCCCCAAGACAGCAGTGGCGGACGGTGCCGTGAGCCGGCTCGATGACTTCGCCGGCAGAGTCGCCGCCGCGGATCTGGTGCCCGGGGAACAACTTCTGGCGGCACGCCTCATCGATCCGAAGGCTCTGGCGGCACCCAACAGGGTTGACGTGCCCAAGGGCATGGCGGAAATCAGTCTGGAACTGCCGTTGGACCGGGTTCTGGGTGGCGACCTCCAGGCCGGTGACACAGTGGGTGTTTTCATCTCCTACAACAGCGGTGTTGCCCCGGGTACTTCCGAAGTTCCCGCCACCAAGCTGCAATTCCACAAGGTGCTGGTCACCAAGGTTGGCACCGGGGACGGCACAGTCGAAAGCTCCGATTCAAAAACCGAGGCACCTTCCCAGCCCGGCACCACTGTCATGGTGACCTTGGCCCAAAGCGGCACCGACGCCGCAAAGACAGTCCACGGCGTCGAGTTTGGGCACATTTACCTCTCCAAAGAAAATGCCGAGACCGACACAGCTCCCGTGGGAACGCTACTTAAGGACCAGGTGTTGAGATGAGCCGCTTCGTCATCATCACAACCGACACCAGCTTTGAACAACGGGTCCGTGCGGCGGTGGCGGGAGGACTGCACGGAAATGTGCAAAGCCTCCCCGAATCAGCCATCAACGGCGCACCGCACGGCATCATCCATCAGGACCCGGCTGAACCACCCGAAGTGGTCATTCTGGGTCCGGGGGTGTCCACCGACGAGGCGCTGAAACTGGCAACAGTCCTGGACCTCCAATTCCCCGAGGTCAGCGTCATTCTGGCGGCGGAGACGTCACCGGAGCTGGTACTGACAGCCATGCGGTCGGGCATTCGCGACATCGTCAGCCCGGGGGCCGACATGGCCGAGATCCGGGTCCTGCTGGAACGGGCCTGCCTGTCGGCAGCCGGACGCCGGCGCGGATTGTCAAGCCCCGCCAATCCCGAGAGCGAATCCGGCCGTGTCATTGCCGTCATGTCGCCCAAGGGCGGCGTGGGAAAGACCACTGTGGCCACCAACTTGGCCATGGGGCTTGGCAAGATGGCTCCCATGGGCGTGGTGATAGTTGACTTGGATGTGCAATTTGGGGACGTGGCCTCTGCCCTGTCCCTGGAGCCGGAGCACACCCTGGTAGATGCTGTCACAGGGGCTGCGGCCCACGATGCAATGGTCCTGAAGGCTTTCCTGACCGTTCACAATGGGGGCATCTACGCACTCTGTGCTCCGACCAACCCCAACGAAGCTGATCTGGTGACCGCCGACCATGTAAGCCACCTGGTCGCGCAACTGGCCACTGAGTTCAAATACGTTGTGGTGGACACGGCCCCCGGTTTGGGTGAGCTGGCACTTGCCACCCTGGAACAGGCAAGCGACGCCGTGTGGGTGGTGGGGATGGACATCCCCAGCATCAAGGGGCTGCGCACAGGTTTCAGCGTGCTACACGAGTTGGGACTGGTCCCGCAAGGCCGCCACGTTGTGCTTAACTTTGCCAACCGCCACACCGGCTTGAGCGTCCAGGACATCGAAGCCACACTGCGGGTTCCTGTGGATGTGGTGTTGCCGCTTTCGCCGGCGGTGTCCTTTGCCACGAACAAGGGCGTGCCACTGCTCCAAGAGGGGCCGCGAAGCGCCGTCTCAAAGAATCTCAGAAAGCTCGTTGACCGCTTCTCCCCGGCTTCCGGGACGGAAACGCACAAGAAGCTGCACAGAAGGGTGGTTGTATCATGAATCTCACAGACCGGCTGAACGCAGCCCGTGGCAATGCCCCGGCTGCGCATGTGGACACCATGCCAACGCCCGCACCTGCACACTATGCCCAGGCCGAAACTCCCGCCGATGACTATCTGGCGGTCAATGGCACGGGAACCGCCCTCGCCGGGCTCAAGCAGCGGGCGGGGGAGGCCCTTTTTGAAAGGATGGGTTCCCGGCTCGTGGATCCCAATATCTCGGAGGACGAGCTGCGCAAGAACGCAAGGGAGGAACTGAGCCAAGTCATCGACGAGGAACAGGTTCCCCTCACCCCGGAAGAGCGCCGCCGTCTCATTCGCGAGATTGGTGACGACGTCCTGGGGCTGGGGCCCTTGCAGCGCTTCCTGGACGACGACTCAGTCACTGAAATCATGGTCAACAAGCCCGACCAGATTTACATTGAGCGTGGCGGACAGCTGACACTGACGGGTGCCAGATTTGCAACGGAAAACCACCTTCGGAGGGTCATCGAGCGGATCGTTACCCGAATCGGGCGGCGCATTGATGAGTCCTCCCCCATGGTCGATGCCAGGCTTGAGGATGGGTCCCGTGTCAATGCCATCATCCCCCCGCTCGCCGTCAGCGGTCCCTCTCTGACCATCAGAAAATTCAGCAGAGTTCCCCTGACGGTTGAGGACCTGGCCCGCTACGGCACGCTGACCCCGGACATGGCCACCTTGTTGGATGCCTGTGTCCGGGCCAGGCTGAACATCCTTGTCACAGGAGGTACAGGCACAGGAAAGACCACCCTGCTGAATGTGCTCTCCGGTTTCCTGCCTGCGGAAGACCGCATCGTAACCATTGAGGACGCCGTGGAACTGCAATTGCAGCAACGACACATAGTCCGGTTGGAAAGCCGCCCCGCCAACATCGAGGGCCGTGGCGAAGTCTCCATCAGGGACCTCCTGCGCAACTCCCTGCGCATGCGCCCTGACCGCATAGTCATTGGCGAGGTCCGTGGCGGGGAAGCCCTGGACATGCTCCAAGCCATGAACACCGGTCATGACGGTTCGTTGTCCACCGTCCACGCAAACTCGCCCCGTGATGCCATTGCCCGGTTGGAGACCCTTGTGTTGATGGCGGGCATGGACCTGCCGCTGCGTGCCATCCGCGAACAAGTGTCGTCAGCGATAAACCTCATAGTCCATTTGTCCAGGCTCCGGGATGGAACCCGCAGGGTCACCCACATCACAGAGGTTCAGGGGATGGAGGGCGACGTTGTCACGCTTCAGGACGCCTTCGTTTTCGACTACTCCGCAGGAGTGGACAGCAACGGAAGGTTTCTGGGCCAGCCAATTTCTACCGGGGTCCGGCCACGCTTTGTGGACCATTTTGCTGAATTGGGCATCAACGTCCCCAGCCACATCTTTGCTGTTCCTGCACCACCCAAGGGAAAGAGATAGTCATGGACGTTGTACTGCCCATCCTGGGATTCACGTTCTGCATTGCCTCCCTCGTAGTAATGTTCTTGATGGTAGTCAATCCATGGGGCGCCTCTATCGCAGAGGCGCGGCGGAGGCCCTTCGGGGACACTAACAAGTCCTCGCTCACCAGCTTCACGGATTCCACGGTTGCAGTTTTGGACAAGACCGTGGGCGGCGGGCCGTACAGCCGCAGCAGGCTTGAGAATGCCGGGCTGCGCATGCCACCCTCAAATTTCCTCATTCTTGTGGTGGCGGCCGGTTCGGTCATGGCACTGCTGGGGCTACTGCTCAACGGCCCAGCCTTGGCAGTCATCCTGGCTGTGGCCACCCCAGTGATCGCCTGGCTGGGGCTGACGGTGCTGGCTGAGAAGAGGCGCGCGAAATTTGATCAGCAGCTCGGTGACAACTTGCAGTTGATCACCGGCGGTCTCCGGGCAGGGCACAGCGTCCTGGTCGCCATTGACGCGGCCGCCAAGGAAGCAGCCGCCCCCACGTCCGAGGAGTTTGCCAGAGTTGTCAACGAGGTCAGAATTGGCCGCGACCTAGATGCGGCCTTGACCGAGACGGCCAGCCGGATGCGCAGCGATGACTTCTCCTGGATCAGCCAAGCAATCCAGATCAACCGTGAAGTGGGTGGGGATTTGGCCGAAGTACTTGACCATGTGGCGGAAACAATTCGCGAACGTGGCGAGATCAAGGCACAGGTCAAGGCCCTCAGTGCCGAAGGAAAAATGTCAGGAATCATCCTTGTGGTGCTGCCGTTCGCCATGGCACTGATGCTCATGGTGGTCAGCCCCTCGTATCTGGGCGTTCTCTTTACCAACCCGATCGGCCTAGTCATGCTGGGAGTCGGAGCCGTCATGATGATCATTGGCTCCCTGTGGATGCACAAGACCATCCAAATCAAGTTTTGAAAGGTGTGGACGCCATGACATTAGTGCCCTGGATTATCATCGCCACGATTGTATTGCCCATCTGCTACCTGATGTGGTCCTTTGTCAGCGTGGATTCCAAGTCGTTGCTGACCATTCGCAATAACCTGGGCCGCACTGACCAAAACAGCCAGGGAGCACCTGCCTTCAGCGACAAGAGCTGGCTGGCCTTGGCCAAGAAGGTCACGCCCGCCGGCTACGTCGCCAAATTGGACACGCTGCTGGCCCGTGCTGGCAGGCCTGCAAACCTGCCATTGTCCAGACTACTGATTGGCAAGCCCCTGCTGGCCCTAGGTGCCGCCGCCGTCGGATTGATGTTTGTAGCCCTCCGGCCAGGACCTCCCACAGTGTTGCTGGCCCTGTTCCTCACGGTGCTGTGCTACTTTATCCCCGACTTGATGATTCACAGCAAAGGGCAGGAACGCCAAAAATCCATGCAGCTGGAGCTACCGGACACCCTGGACCAGATGCTGATTGCAGTTGAGGCGGGGCTTGGTTTCGAAAGCGCCATGGCGCGTGCGGCAGCCAACGGCAAGGGGCCCATGGCTGAGGAACTGAAACGGACCCTGCAGGACATGCAGATGGGCCGTCCTCGCCGAGACGCCTACCAGGCCATGGCAAACCGGAGCACGGTGCCGGAGTTGAAGAGTTTTGTCCGGGCCGTGGTTCAGGCGGAAATGTACGGCATCAGCATTGGCAAGGTGCTGCGGGTCCAGGCCAGCCAGCTTCGAGTGAAGCGCCGGCAGCGCGCCGAGGAAAAGGCCATGAAGCTTCCCGTCCTGGTGCTCTTTCCGCTGCTGCTTTTCATCTTCCCCACACTGTTCATCATCATTGTGGGACCCGCCGTTATCAACATCTTTGCCGTCTTTGGCCCCGGCGGAGGCTTGGGCTAGCTGGATAGTCCGCCACCAGCGCAATCAGGGAGCCTGCCAGCGTGAAAGGCCAAAGGGGGATCTGGGTTTCCAGGTCCCCTTTGGCATCTTCGCAGACAGCTCACCCCGCAAGTGGATCGCAGCAGCTGCGAATGCTTCCATCACGAAGCCGGGCGCCATACTATGAGTACATGGCCCGAATGACGCCGAAGGAAGCGACCGCAGTAAACGTATTGCTGGGATACTTTGCCGGTCGAGCTGAACAGCCACCGCAAGAGGTTGTGCGGTCGTTTGAAACGTTGGCGAGCAGAGCTCACAACCGTCTGCAGGCAGGCTGGGATGAAGTTGCTGTGCGACGCCAGTGGCCCCACGCCTACCACGACGAAAACGAAGGCAAAAGCTGAGGCCAATCGGGCTGGGTGGGCCCCGCAATCCTGCCGCCAGCGTGGCAAGCACGGACAATGTGTCATAGTTGGCGTTCCGAGCCAACTAAATCTTCGGCTACTCGAAACCGCCAATCGCAACAGTGATCTTGGCAGTCACGAGACAGTGAGTTCATGTGGCAGGGATACTCTGTGTCTGAAACCCTTTAGCCCACCACCAGCACAATCAGCGCACCCGCCAGCATGAACGGGCCAAAGGGGATCTGGGTTTTCCCGGTCCCCTTTTTGGTGGCCATAAGCGCCAGCCCCCACAGCGCACCGAGCACGAACGCCAGGAATGTCCCCCACAGCACTGCTGACCAGCCAACAAAGCCAAGGTACAAGCCCAGCACAAACGCCAACTTTACGTCCCCGTAGCCCATGCTGGACGGCGAGACCAGCCTGAGCACCACATACACAGCCCAGAGCACCGCTCCCCCCAGCAGGGTGCGCAAGGCGGTTCCGGCGTCGTGCATGAAGAATGACGCTGAGAGCAGCAGCACCCCGGCAATGGCCGCGGAGGGAAAAACAATCCGGTTGGGCAGCAGCTGGTGCCTGATGTCGATCACGCTCAGCCAACTTGCCATGACCAGGTAGTACAGCCCGGCCGCAAGCACCAGCCAAAAAGCCACCGGCGCATCTACCCACAAGTCACTCAGCACATTGATCATAGGGCGATGCTACGGCACGGCCTAGGCGGCTTGGGACTGTTACAGCTGGCCCGGGCTAGCGCGAGGCGTACTGCGCGAAGGGGATGTTCCAGTCGCCAAAACCGTCGGTGGGTGCAATGGTTTCATTGGGCGTTCCCACGGTGTGGACGATGTCACCGGCACCCATGTTGTTGAACACCCAGCCGGCACCCTCCGCCGACAGGCCAATGCAACCATGGGAGAGGTTGGCAGCGCCCAGGAACGGCATGGCGGACGGTGTTGCCTGGTGGATAAAAATGCCACTGTAGGAAAGCCGCGTGGCAAACTCCACGTCTACCGAACCGTAGTCACCGGGATCGCCCGGCTTCAGGCCAATGGTGGAGGCCTTGAACGTTGCGTAGCGTTGCTTGTCATTGGTGAGCACAATGAAGCCGGAAGCCGACGGGAAGTCCTTGTCTCCCAACGTTGCCGGGAACACCTTGGCAACTTGGTCGTTGACCAGGACAGTCACGCTGTGGGCTGCGGCATCAGCTTCCATGACAACCTTGTTGCCGATGTTGACGTTGTAGTTCTTGTTGAAATTGCCCACCATGCCGTTGCCAATGTCCAGGCCGAACAGCTTAACGTCAACATTGATTTTTGAGTTTGCGGGCCAGTAGTCAGCCGCACGGTAGCGCACCAAGGTGTCCGAGTACCAGCGGAAGGCACCCTTTTGACCCGTGCTGGTGGTGATCTTGATGGCCTTTTCCACGGCCTCCTTGTTCACCACGGGTTCGCTGAATTTGAACTCCAGCGGCTGAGCCACACCCACGGTGGAATCAGCACCCGGGTACAGGACGGCGTCTGCCTCATGCGAGGCGGGAACAGTTGAGAAGGTGCTGATGTGGGTGGACCTGGCGCCTGCCTCATCCACGGCCGTCACGTTGAACGTGTAGTCGGTGGCGAACTTGAGGGGGGTCTTGGAAATCCACTTGCGCCCGCTGACCACCAGCTCGCCCTCGGAAACTTCACCCGTGGCGGTTTCCTTCAAGACGGCGTGAAAAACTGTGCCATTGGTGACCTCAGCAGCCACTTCGGAGCTTGGATTGACTGAGGTGGCGCCAGTCTTGGGCGACACGGCAACGGTGGCCGGGTTGGCGGCAACAGTTGGTGTTGGCGGGGTGGCGGCTGTGGCCGAGGCGGAGGGAGCTGACGCCTGCCCGAGTACCTGGGCAAGGGGCAATATGCCAGTTGCTGCTGCGAGGGCAATGCCACCGGCAACTACAACAAAAGCGACCAAGGAAATCAAAGCGATCTTCCAACCACGGGAAGGTCTCTTGGTCTCTTCCACTTCAGCCATTCAAACTCCCCATTCGGTGGATTAACTCCACAATCTTGACTCACAACACGTAATTCGGTATTAGCTCATTTTACGGCATGATTACAAACACACCGCCCACAATGGGCTGGCAGGGGAAGGCGTGCAAGGGACGCAAGTTGAGGGTGTCTGGTGGGACTCTGTTACACGAATCCAGCTGGTGGCGGGTCCGGCAGTACGTGCGCCGGGTCGGCATGATGCCAATGCATCACAGCCATCATCTTTTCACCGGTCCGAACCACCCGGATTTCCGTTCCCCCGAGTGCCTCTTGGAGGGCCAGATGAAGCAGCGGGAACCCGGCATCTGCGGAACTGAACCCACCAATTTCCTCCCTCAGGTGCGCCGAAACCTGACCCAAGTGCAGGCCGTCGATTCTCTGGGCCCGGACCAGCTGGCCCAGCTCGCCATCCGTGAAGAGTGACCGCACCGAGGAAATGAACTCCTCACGATTGGTGACCTGCAGTTCCGGCAGCTTCACGTGTTTCGCGGGAGCCTTCTGCACCGTTTTGATCTTCGGCGCCACAGTCCGCTGGGCAACCAGCCCGCAGTGCTTCTCAACAAAGCCACCCAGGTTCGTCGCTTGATAGGAGGTGTATTTCAATCCCGGCCATTTCTTGCTGACGAGCGCACCGAGCGGTTGAGTCTTCACCTGGCCGTTTTTTGAGAGCTGCGGCTGTTTCGCCACGAGGTCAAGGATGAATTTTCGCAGGACCGCCAAGCTTGGGCGGGCCGTCAGGCTTGGGCATTGCCGAAACCTGTACCGAAGGCGCCTTGACCACCACGCGCCCAACGCCAGGCGGGGCCCCACCAACCCCATCCTGGACATCTATCTGGCGATACTCATCCGCCACCGACTTCAGCAGCGCTTTCACGATTCCCGAGTTCGGGGCGGTGGTGGAGACGACCACAACGTACTTGTTCAGGAAGTGGAGCCTGCGGACCAACGGGACAAATCCGCCGTCGCCCGTGACTGTGGACTTCGGCGCTCTATGGCGGCGTTCTGCGATCGCTCTGTGTCGTAGTTCTAGTTTCGCCTTCGTCCTGCATTTCATGCGCTGCGGACGGCTCATCAGATGCCACTCCCTCAGAAGCAATCTACATAGCCCTCATGTGCCCACTTGGGAACCCCCAGCGGGACAGTGCGTGCTGTCCGGTAGGGGATGGCGAGCGGGACGCCGTCCTCACGCTGCCGTTTGAACCCTCCTGTACTGGCGCTGGATTGCGCGGAGACTGGTGAGGGATCCAAACCGGTCGACCAACCTCGGCCTTCGAGGCCAAGAGCCCGGGCGCATCCGACGGCACCGAAGCCCTTCCCGGACACGTCCCAACGCTCAGGATGAGTCACTGTAGCGGAGGGCGATCGCGGCGGCGCGATCGCGCAGGGAGGCGCGCAGCGCCTGCGGGGCCAGGGCTTCGGCGCCAGTGCCGAGCTGCCACAGCGCCCATTCGGCGTGTCTCGAATCCTGGAAGGTCACCTCCAGCCGCAGCCAGCCGTCATGGTCGGATTCTTCGGTGAGGACGGCCAGCGCGGTGCCCACCAGTTCCTCCCGCCGCGCCGGGTCCATCCGCAGCAGCACGATGGCTTGCTCGCCGTCGGCCCGAAACCGGGTGTTGCGTTCCCTCCAGAGCTGATCCAGGTCGACCCTGTCCGGTCGCTGTGCCCGTTCGGGGAGCTCCTCGGCGGCCACGATCCGGGACAGCCGGTAGGTGCGATCTGCGCCGGAGGTCGTGGCCAGCAAGTAACCCTTCTCGCGCACGGTGACGAGGCCGACCGGGTCCACCGTGCGCCACTGTGGTGTCTGGCCTGTGGCCGCGTAGTGGATGCGCAACTTGTGCCCGGCGAGCACCGCGCGCCGGACCTCGATCATTGTGGTGTCGGGGACCTCCTCGGTGGCCAGCCGGCGTGAGAGCAGGTCGGTCTCCGGGTCGACGAGGATCCGCTGGGCCGCGTCGCCCGCGGTGGCCCGGTCGCCTTCGGGCATGGCGTCGACCACCTTGCGCATGGCCGAGGCAAGTGCCGGGCCGAGGCCGAATACCTGCCCGCTGCGCCCCGATCCGGCGGCCAGTAAGGCAAGGGCCTCGTCGTGGTTCAGTCCGGTGAGCTCGGTCCGGAAACCGGGCAGCAAGGCGAATCCGCCGTGCCGGCCGCGTTCGGCGTAGACCGGGACGCCGGCCGCGGACAGCGCCTCGATGTCGCGCAGCACGGTGCGGGTGGATACCTCCAGCTCGCGGGCCAGCGTGTCCGCGGACAGCCGGCCGCGATGGCGCAGCAGCAGCACCATCGAGACCAGCCGATCGGCGCGCATACAAAAATTCTACCGAAATACACGACACAAGGTGTCGTGATTTGCCGGGAAACTCGTTAACACGACGCCAGAACCGGTGGACGTGCGCACTTCCAATGAAACGAATGGAGTTGAGATGGAAATGGAACGAACAGCAGTGAACCCGGTGGTGTGGTCGGTGGAGCTGGGATTCAATCAGGGTGAGGTCGTCTCCGGGCACTCCCGGACCCTTTATATCTCGGGGCAGACATCGATGGGCGGCGACGGCACGCCCCGGCATGACGGTGACATGGCGGCACAGCTGGCGCTGAGCCTGGAGAACCTTGAGGCAGTGCTCGGCGAGGCCGGCATGTCCTTGACAGACCTTGTCCGACTCAACGTCTACACCACCGATGTCGATCTGCTGTTCCAGCACTACGGCGTACTGGCGTCGCGCTTGGGTACCGCCGGGGTCGCGCCGACCACCACGATGCTCGGGGTGACTCGGCTGGCAATTCCCGGCCAGCTGGTCGAACTCGAGGGAACCGCCGTCGCGTGATGCGACCTCGCAGCCTCCGCCTCCCGCGCCGGTCCAACCGGCATGGGTAGGAGGCAGATGGGAGATTCTCGATGCCCGGAATGGTGACGATCGGCGTCTATGGCTTCGACGGCGACTCTTTCCTGCAAAGCCTGCGGCAGGCAAACATCCACCTGCTGCTCGACGTGCGCCAGCGCCGTGGTGTCCGCGGTCCCGAGTATGCCTGGGCGAACTCGCTCCGGCTGCAGGAGGCCCTGGCCCGGGCCCGGATCGCCTACGAACACCATCCCGAGCTGGCCCCCACCACCGAGCTGCGCCAGCTCCAGTACGCGGAGGATCACCGTCAGGGGGTCGGTAAGCGCTCACGCCGCGAACTGGCCACCGAGTACACGCGCCGCTACACCGCGGAGATCCTCGACCTTGCCGACCTCGCGCCGGTCCTCTCGGCACTGTCGGGCGGAGGAACCGCGGCGCTGCTCTGCGTTGAACGCGATCCGGAGGCCTGCCACCGCTCGCTGATCGCCTGGCGACTGGCCGAGCAGTACCACGTCACGATCGATCACCTGGTCCCGTGATGGACGAGTTGGATGCCAGGTTGCACCGGATCGGGCAGCACCACTTCCGCGCAAAGTTTCGGTTCTACGGCCGAGACCGTGCGGTGGTCGACCTGCGAGGAATGGCAACGTTGCGCAGGCACGCTAGGGAGCTTATCGAGCGCAGGCTCGCCCCGGCGCAACCGCTCACCGACAGCCGCCAGCCGCCCTATCGCGGGCATCCCGTGTTCGTCGCCCAGCACGCCACCGCGACATGCTGCCGCAGCTGCTTGAAACGCTGGCACGGCCTCCCCGCCAGCCGGGCGCTCGAGGTCGCCGAGCAAGACTATGTCGTGGAAGCGATCTGCCGATGGATCGCGGGGCAGTACGCTCCCGGCAGCCCGCCGCCGTGACCGGATCGAGGCTGCCCGACCACCGAGCCTCCTGCGGGGGCGGGGTCGTCCACTTTTTTTGGGGGTGTTAATCCACTTAAAACGTCAAAAAGTGGACGGTTTCACCGAAAAAGTGGATGAAATCCTGCCATCTTGGACGAAAATTGGATGGTTGTAGGATCCCAAGCTGATTGACACTTGTCCCGATTTCGTGACTGCGGGTCACAAGTTTCTTGGAAACCAGGTCCCTCCCAGTGGTGGGTTACGTCATATCCGTTGCTGGACACCATTTGATGGCAGGAGCTATATTCGACGCAGGAACCTCAGTGTTAGTTGCCTAAGGAAATGGCAGGTGCCGAGTCGCCCGGCCACGGTCTCAGGATTGTCAGGAGATTTTGCGATGACTATCGATCCGTCCGCCAAACGTGATGCCCCTGCCGCCAGAGCCATGGAACCGCCCTTGGAATGCATAGGATGCCAGTCGGCAGAGTATCTGACCATCGAATCCATTCAAGGCCTGAACCCCAGAATTCCCGGACGGGTTGCTGTGGAATACAGCTGTGGCCGCTGTGAAGCATTCTATGCCCACGACGCATCCGTCGAGACTATTGCCAAAGTTCTCACCAACACCCCCATGGCAGCGGGTGTTCTCAAGTTCGGGCGTCACTACATTCATTGCGGCGAGCCCATGGAGCGTGTGGACTATCGTCTTCCTGCTCTCATGGCGCAGGAGTCCACTGGGCAGGATAACCCGCCGATCACGTGGCGACCGGCCCAGCTTCGATGCCGCTGCGGTTTCCGCATCGCTGTGCCTATGTGAGCTTGCTGGTCTCCGCGGCAAGCTGACAGCAGCACGTGGTGACCCCAATACACCGGCCAGCCCGCCCTGGACAGCACGGCACGGCACCATCGGTACGCCGATCACTATCACGCCAGAATTTCCACCCTCAGCAGGAGATCGCGTCATCCCGTCCTCCGATGCCCACCGGACAACGGGTAAATTGGCTGGAACCATGAAAAGAACCGCTACAGCATTCACTTTGGCAGTCGGCGCCGTTTTCCTTTTGAGCGCCTGCAACACTGGTGTCAACGGCAATGAAAACGACAAACAAGAAACCAAGTCCTTTGCCACCGGAAAGGCCGGTGCAGGGGTACTATCCAGTTGGATCCCAGAGAAGGCCACAGACATTTACGAAGTGCTCCGCACCACCGGCTCCGAACGAATCATCGTGATGAAAAACGCGACGCTCCCCAACAGCTGCAAAGCTATCCCGACCGGCCAAAAGCCGGCCCCCGCCGATGACGAAGAGAGCAATATCAAAGCCTCTGACTACAGCACGGGCCCGGCGACTCTGAAAGCGGCATGGTGGCCCGATGGGACAGAGCAGAAAGCCAGCTTCCTCTGCGGCAAGTGGTGGGTAACCGTCGACGGCGAGACCACTTACGTCTACTCCCCCGAACTGAAAACCGTCATGAAAACCATCGACAACGCAAAGAAGTAGACCCAGGGAAGTAGACCCGGGCCCTGGCAGCTTGCAGTGCTGCCCCAACCGGGTCTGCAGGGCCATTAGGCAGGGTTCTCACTAGGAACTTCCCACAGATGCTTTGCGGGAGAGACTGCTTCTAGGTGTGGACCACACCTACCTGTCAAAGGTCCCCCCAGGTTGAGAATATCCGCCCCCATATGACCACTACCGTTCTGTTTTGCATTGCATCATTCGCTACTGAAGCTATAGCAGCCAAGAACGCGAAACAGGCTGCACCAGCTGTACAAGGGGCTCCAAATACGAGCTAGGTTCTTTCATCGCGGGGTATTTCCGGTTGAAACCCGCACCGGCATGAAGGACTCTGGTTCGCAACGGGGTTACAAGCCCCATGGCTCACCCTCCCTAATCAGCGGCACACCACATCGATGTCAAAGCTGGTTTGGTCCGCAGCCAGAAGTCGTCCGTCCGCATCCAGGGGTCAGTGCACGGGCGGATCTGGCGGCAGGAAGGGATCCGGAGGATAGGGTGCCGGCGGCATAGGCTCTGTCGGGTCCGGCTCCGGGTCCGGGTGACGGTTCGGGCTGACCGGTTCGGTTGGATCCAGCGAGCGTTTGGGAGGCGGTTCTGATGGTGACCCGGTAGGCTCCGGTTCAGTCGCTGGCTGCTCCGGCACCGTCGCTTGCATTTTGTTCATGATTGTGGCGGCCTTTCTCATAAACCATTTTGCTCGTTGGTGACGACCGTGCGTCGTCACGGTAGTGATGGGGTGGCGGTTCCTGCTCTATCGGCGTCAATGTGGGCGGATTGATGCCCCTCGGAACTCTTATCTGGTCGATGGCCACCCCAGACGGCACTCATCATGGAGTGCTGGGCCGTTCGTCCTGCCTTGGCGGGCGGACGGTCTGGCGATGAGCGCTACTGCATGTCAGTGCTTTTTGAAGGCGTGCTTGACTTTATCTGTGGCCTGTTTCAGTTCAGCCTTGACTTGTTCGGTTTTGCCTTCAGCTTTCAACCGGTCGTTGTCGGTTGCTTCGCCGGCGGCTTCCTTGGTTTTTCCGCCAGCCTTTTCGGCGGCGTGCTTGATCTTGTCACCCAAACCCATGACGCTGCCTCCTCCCCTGCTAAGTCTGCCGGTCCGTGTCGGCAGGATGACTTCAGGATAGCCCCGGAATCACGGGGCTATCAGAGGTGGGATCGACCATCCGGGAAAATCACGAGGGGGTGTCCCGGCTGGCCGAGCTTGTCAATTTTTCTGTGTAAGTGGTTCATTGTCTGTTTAGTTCAGGTAGCCGTTGATCCGGTCTGGGTAGGCCAGGGCGAGTGCTCCTAGGGCTGCTTTCCAGCCGAGGCTGGAGACGCCTTCAAGGAGGTGTCTGCCGTTGGATTCGCGGATGGTTTTTCGTTCCTTGTTGTGGTCTCGGGCGCGTTTGTCCTCGATATCGCGGATGGCTAGCCACAGCAGTTTCACCACGGCCGTATCGTTGGGGAAATGGCCACGGTTCTTGATGATTTTCCGTAGCTGGTAGTTCAGCGACTCGATCGCGTTCGTGGTGTAGATGATCCGCCGGACGGACTCGGGGAAGGCCAGGAAGGGGGTGAAACGCTCCCACGAGCGTTCCCAGACACCGACAGCGGCCGGGTACTTAGGACCCAGCGTGGAGCCGGCAAGAGCCTCCAGTTCCATCCTGGCCACATCGGGGCTCGGTGCGGTGTAGATCGGGCGCAACGCGGCGGCGACCTTCTTCCGGTCCCCGTAGGAGACGAACCGCATGGCGGCCCGGATCAGGTGCACCACGCAGGTCTGCACCGTGCTGCGGGGCCAGGTTGCCTCGATCGCCTCGGGGAAGCCGGTAAGCCCGTCACAGCACACAATGAGCACGTCCTTCACGCCGCGGTTGGCCAGCTCGGCGCAGACCCCGGCCCAGAACTTTGCCCCTTCATTGGCCTGAACCCAGATGCCCAACACATGCTTGATGCCTTCCAGATCGATACCCACGGCGATGTAGGCGGAGCGGTTCATCACGTGGTGGACATCAAGGACCTTCACGACCAAGGCGTCGAGGTAGATGATCGGGTAGATCTCCTCCAACGGCCGGTTTTGCCACTGTTGGACTTCCTCCAGCACGGCGTCGGTGATGTGGGCGATCGTCTCATGGGAGAGCTCCGTGCCCAGAGTCCGGGCTAGGTGGTGTTGGATGTCGCGCACCGTCATTCCGCCGGCATAGAGGGAGATGATCATCTCGCTGAGCCCGCCTATACGGCGGGAGCCCTTGGGCACCAGCGCGGGCTGGAAGGACCCGTCGCGATCCCGCGGCGTCGCCAGGGCAATGTTGCCGATCTCAGAAGCCACCATTTTCGGTGTGCTGCCGTTGCGGGAGTTGTTCGGCGAAGCGTCCGACCGCTCGCCCTTCTTATAGCCCAAATGGCCGGCCATTTCGGCCTGCAAGCCACGCTCCAGCACGGCCTTGACCATCTCCGGCAGGAACCCGCCCTCACCCGTGAGCTGCAGCGTGCCGTGGTCAATCCGGGACATCAAATCATCAAACAAACCCGCGTCAACCATCTCGTTGATCACCGACCGGGCAGACTCCGGTTCCGGCTCTCCTTCACCAAAGGAAGACCCGTCCTGCTCATGTCCCTTCAAAGTAGTCATCACAATTCCTCATCTCAAATCAGGAACCCCATACACAATTAATTAGACACCCCGGCTGGCCGCCCACACACGCAAGACGAGCCTTTTGGTCGGACACCGAATCACCCTTCAAGAGCGGCTTGGACAAATACCGGCCCTCTTCTGTTCTGGCCACGTAGCACCGGCGTAAACTGGTCGAAGACGAACAAGCGGGAGGTTCAAATGTCTGATGTGAAGCTGAACAGAGGGATCCATCAGGCACAGAAAATTACGGCGGCCGGGGTGAAGCAGGTCCTGGAAGATCCCTCAAAAGTCTTAGGCCCTGGTATCAGGTGGGTTCAAACTTTCCTGGAGAAGAGCAAAGCGCCGCAAACGGTGGCAGATATCATCGATAGCGCAGCGGATCGGGTGAAGCTCCCGCGTCGAGTCCGGAAACACTCCGTGAAAGCCCTCAAACATGCAGCGCGCAACTTGCGCCTTCAGGCCAACCGCCGCCACAGGAACCAGCAGAGGTGGCTCATCGGCGGCAGTCTTCTAGCAGCCGCCGTAGCGGGGACCATCATCACGGTTCGACTGTTGCGCCGCCAGCAAGAGGCCGCCGAACTGGCAGCAAAAATCGACGGACCGCTAGCCCCGCCACTGGACCACGAACCTGACAATTTCAGCGAACAGCCCGAAACACCAGCCCGGAAAGATACCGGATCCGATCAGGCTGAGAACCCCACCATATCCCCTGCAGTTCCATCGGAAAGGACAGAGTCCCCATGAGTGAAGAACCGGTCACACCCGAAAACACACCGTTACGCACCCGCAGTGACACCTCTCCGTCCAAGCCCCCTATCGGAGTGACGCGCGCCAGCATGATGTGGGTCGCCACCGCCGCGGGTTTACTGGTCCTCATCTTATTGATCACCTTCATCTTGCAGAATCAGGACTCCGTCACCCTGCACTACTTCGGACTCAACGGCACCGTATCCCTAGGCGTAGGGCTGTTCATTGGAGCCGTCGGCGGCGGGATCATCGTCGCCATCGCGGGCACTGCCCGCATCATTCAACTACGCTCACGCACCCGCCGCGACAAACTCAGGCCCTGAGACCAATAGCTCGCGTTCCATAGCGTCACGCTTTCGGATAATAGTCCCCCACTCCCGGCTCGCCCGCACAGGCTGAGAGCTCGGAGGTGAGACGAAGAAGTGGCCAACCCATGAACTGCTCCCCGAAAGTTGGACTGAATAATTCAGTTCCATCACTTCCGGGGAGTTTTTCATGCGTCCACAAAGTTCCTTGACCGCCGCTCAGCGGTTGGCCGCCCTTGATCTATTCGAGGAGGGATTCGGGTACTACGCGGTAGCCTCAAAATTGAACGTTAGCGCCAAGGCCACTCGGAGTCTTCGGGAACGCTTCATGATTTGGGGTAGATCGACGTTGGAAAGTAAACCGACCAGACCGATGTACAGCTTCGAGTTCAAACTCGCGCTTGTTCGCCAGTTCCTGAATGGCGAAGGAACCCAGTCCGAGCTAGCCCTCAAGCACGAGCTCAGTTCTCCAACGCTCTTGCGCACGTGGATCCACACCTATCGAATCCATGGCGAAGACGGTTTGCGACCCAAGGCCAAGGGTCGACCCAAATCTGCCACTCCCACCCCATCGGGTGAAGTCAGCGAGTTGGAGAAGTTGCGTCTAGAGAATCAGCGTTTGCGGGCGGAGAATGCCTACCTAAGAAAAGTACGAGCCTTGAGGAACTGACCACGGCGTTGAAAGTTGGCGCCGTGATTGCCCTCAAGGCATCCCATTCCCTGCCCCTGTTGTTACTGGCAGCTGGGTTGGCTCGTTCTACGTTCTTCTACCGCCAAGCGGCCCTGACGACTCCGGACCGGCACGCTGAGCTTCGAGCCCAGATCCACGAGGTCTTCACCGGAGCCAAGAGCCGCTATGGGCACCGGCGCATCCACGCAGTCCTGACGCGCCAAGGCTGGCAGATCGCACGGAAGACCGTGCTGAAGGTGATGCGTGAGGAGAACCTGGTCTGCAAGGTCCGCACCCGCAGCAAATATTCTTCCTACAAGGGCCAAGTCGGCAAGATCGCCGACAACCTGCTCAAGCGCGAGTTCGACGCTGAGGTCCCGAACACCAAATGGGTGACCGACGTGACCGAGTTCAAAACCGCTGAGCGCAAGGTCTACCTCTCACCGGTCCTAGACCTGTTCGACCGCTCAATCGTTTCCTACTCGGTTTCCGAGTCACCGAGCGTTGCGTTCACCAACGAATCACTGATCGAGGCAATCGGAACCCTGACCCCAGGCGAGACCCCAATGATGCACTCAGACCAAGGATTTCAATACCAGCACACCAGCTGGCAAAAACTCCTCAGCAACGCCAACATGGCCCAATCCATGTCCCGCAAGGGCAACTGCCTAGATAATTCGGTGATGGAAAACTTCTTCGGTCACCTGAAGGAAGAAATGTTCCACCGCCAAGACTTCACCGATATAAGTGGGTTCCTCACCGAGCTGGACGACTACATCCACTGGTACAACTACGAGCGGATCTCGTTAACGCTCCAGTGCCTGAGCCCAATGGAATATCGGGCACTGGCACTGGCTGCGTAGATTCGGGGTCTGCAGATGATCCCTACGGAAATTCAAGCTAAGAGGTTCAGTCCTGGCAAGTCCGTCCTTGCTCTGAACATACCGATTCCCGCATGGGGAACGTCCTGTGGGACAAAAAGCCCATGCTGGCCAGTTACTGGGTAGCATCAGACTCAGCAGTGACCAGGAGGTGGCGAAATGTTTGAGCGCTTTACGGATCGAGCACGGCGTGTTCTTGCGCT